>JAVWZM010000011.1:0-42435 GCA_036661035.1 Oscillospiraceae bacterium | reverse complement strand
GAACCACAGAATTTCTTGACGTGAAAATGCCGCCGGAACCTTGATGGGATCCTTCTTGCGCGGGATGCGTTTGTAATTCAAATTCTTTTCCAGTGTTACCTCAAAGAAAAAACGCAGTGCGCTGTTGTAGGTGTTAAGTGTTGCCGGGCTAAGCGTACCTTGATTGTTCAAATATTCCAGATATGCTCTTAAATCTGGCTCCTCCAGCTCCTCGACAGGCTTGTCAAAGTGCTTCATGAATTTTTGGGATTGCAGTACGTACTGCTTTTCCCCACCCTTTGCCATCCCACGTAGCGCCATGTCCATCCGTAGCTTTGCAACTGCTTCCTCGTGTGTCATATGAAAAACTCCCTTAAAATATATTTGCACCTTGCGGTACAATACTATTTTAAGGGAGAACACAAGGTTTGCATATGAATGGCCACCGCCGTAGGCGGTTTAGTTCAATGAGCATTTTACGCAAGTTTAGCTTTGCATCTTTATTGACCACGTAATGATTTTAAGGAGAAAATTTGTTATGATAACGATTAAACCACACCATTTTATTGATATAATAAAATTGTATGGAGGCGGAATAGAAAAATTTGTGCCATGTGAAGCATTTGGGCACGACTTTTACAAAGTTGCAAACGAAATAATAGGCAATTTAGATGTCGAGTTAAAGCTGACTATTTACGGTGATGACATTTGTAAGCCCTGTAATAGATATAACGGTACAGAATGTACAGACGCCCTTAGCGGTATAAACGGATTTTGCAAAAAGGAAGCATACAACCGAGAATTGGACACGCGAGTGTTGACGTTACTTAATCTGAAAACAGATGAAAGCTATACTGCAAGGCAGTTTTTAAACCAATTATATCAATATAAGGACGTAATTTTTCTTGTTTGGAAAGAAGAAAAATGCGAAAGCGCCAACACAAGAAACGCCTTATTTAGAAAAGGCTGTGAAAAATTAATTGCATAATCTATATTAAAAGGCTGAGAGATGAGAAATTTATGCATATCAGAAAATACAAAACCACCGATTGTTCTTCTATGGCAAAGCTGTTTTACGAAACAGTACACACTGTAAACGCAAAGGATTACACAAAAGCTCAGCTTGATGTGTGGGCTACAGGCAATGTGGACTTAGCGGCTTTTGACAAATCCTTTTTAGCGCACAATACGCTTGTTGCACAAGAAGATAATATCATTGTGGGGTTTGGAGATATGGACGATAGCGGCTATCTTGACAGGCTGTACATTCACAAGGATTTTCAAAACAAAGGCATTGCCACAGCCATTGTAAATAAGCTTGAGGGGCAAGCCACATTAGACGGCATTGTTTCTTTTACTACCCACGCCTCTATCACCGCAAAGCCGTTTTTTGAAAAGCGTGGGTATATTGTTATCCGTGAAAACGCTGTTTTCCGCAGCGGTATTAAGCTTGCAAATTTCATTATGGAAAAGCGCAACGGTAGATGAACACTCAATAAAAGTAACAGATTTATTATAGCAGCTTAACTTATTATAATGAAGTTTTAAAGGCTGTAAGTACCTTGATATCCCCTTGCGACGCGATTTTATGCACAAGCCACATACTGCACGGTTTTAAACACCGACACTATTTTATGCCAGAAATGCCAAGCTATGGGGAAATTTTGTGTTAATTTATTTTTTTAGTTGACAAATGTAAATGAAAATGATATTCTTATTTCAACGACAATTGTCTACTAAAATAAGGACGTGATTTACATGAACGAAGATAAGCGTTTGCCTGAGGCAGAGCTTGAAATAATGTTGGAATTGTGGAAACACGAGGGTGCGCAGCGCACCTCAGACATTTTGGCACAGCTTGATAATGGCTGGACATTATCCACTTTAAAGGTACTGCTTGGCCGCTTGGTAGAGCGCGAATACATTGAATGTACGCGTGACGGACGGCTGATGAGCTATAGGGCGAAGGTAAGCGAAGAAAGCTATCGACGCCGCGAAACCAATGGGCTTTTAAGCAAATATTATAAAGGCTCTGCCAAGAGCCTTGTTGCCGCCCTTGCAATGGACGACGGGCTTACGCAAAAGGATTTAGCCGAGATTGCCAATATGCTAAAAGCTAAGGAGGCGAAATAAATGCAAACTATGTTTTTAACAATGCTGTCTTATATGCCTTGGGTAAGCGCAGCTGTTGTATTTATTTTATTATTAAGAAAGCTTTTTCCTACTCGATTTTCTTCAAAGCTTTATAAATCGGCATATATTTTATTAGCTGTACGCATTGTACTACCCTTTGATTTTGCGCTTAAAAGCGCGCCTATTGCCATAAGTGTGCCTGCTATTCCGCAAGCACCACAGCCGACAATCAGTGCCATAAAAAATTTACAAAGCACCCTATCCCCTGCCTTGCCTGCGGCAGCGCAAGAGTTTAATCTGCTCTCGGTTTTACCCGTAATATGGGTTATAGGCGCGCTTTTAAGCGTAGCAGCTGTACTGATATCTTACTTTGTTTTTGCAGCAAGCCTATATCGCCAAAGAAAAGAAATGGACAGCGGATTTATTTACGACGCGCTTAACGGCAAGGTAAAGCTATACACATCTTGTCGGTGCTTTTCCCCTGTTTTAATAGGATTTATTCGCCCTGTACTATATGTGCCAAGCGACGCACAAGATGCAGATGAGGCTAAAATGCTGGTTGGGCACGAGCTGTGCCATAAACAAAATTTGGATTTATTCGCAAAACTTTTGCTTGTATTGGCACGCAGCGTGGCATGGTTTAACCCACTGATATATTTAATGGCTAATGATGCACAGCGGTGCATAGAGCTTGCCTGTGATGAAACCGTATTATGCAGCAAGGGCATTGACGAACGGTGCAAATACGGCAAAATGCTGCTTGACAGCTACACACGCGGCACTAAAGCGCAATATTTATGCGCACCGTTTGCAAGAGGGGGCAAAGATGTAAAACGCCGTTTTACAGCCTTATTGGATACTAATATAAAAAAGCGCGGCACCGCAATTTTCGCAATGCTTTTATGCTTCACGCTTATTGCGTCTGTTTGCATATCTTGCACTGCAAAGCCCGAAACAACATCTTCGCAAGCACCTGAAATTAAACCTTCTGTAAGCGACAATAGCGCATCAACAGACGCGCAAATACCTGCGAGCAGCTCTGTGCCTTCTAAAGACACAGCGTCTGATACAAATGCAGCCGCGCAAAGCACATCTCAAGGTAATAACGTTTCCGATGCAAGCACAAGCATTGCACCTACAGAAGAACCTGTTGCAGTAAAAGTGCCAAGCGGCGACGGAAAAGTAACAATGCAAAACCCTTTGCCTGATGCGACCGTTATAAGCCGAGATTTCGCCAATGGGCATAGAGGTATAGACCTTGCCGCGCCAAAAGATACGCCAATTTATGCGGCGGCAGACGGCGAAGTGCTGGTATCGGAATTTGACGAAACATACGGCAACACCGTTATAATAAGCCATGGTAATGGAGTAACCACGCAATATTCTCACGCAAGCTCCTTAGAAGTAGAAAAAGGCGACAGTGTAAAGGCAGGTGCCTTGATAGCTAAAGTAGGCAGTACCGGCAACTCCTCCGGAAATCATCTGCATTTTGAAACAACTGCAAATGGCAAGCTGGTAAACCCTAAAGCTTATATTGTCTTTAACTTAAACGAAAAACAGACAATTGCGAAATAGAAAATCCGGATTTTAGCAAGCTTAATTTATTTATGGCTGTCGCGACAGGTTTAACTCTACATGTGATATTAAATGCAGATAAGAATATTTTTTAGTACAGCATGGCAGCCAATAGCCGCATAAAACGGTTTTGGCTGCCATGTTTTTTGTTTTTACATTTTCTTCTTTACAATTTTATCAAAGGCTTTACTGCGGCTGTTTTACTTTATTTTAATCTGTGATATTGCCTTGCATTTTAAAATCAACCTGCACCGACTGTTTCAAGCTTTGACTGCATTATCATCTCTAGCTTCGCTATGGCTTTCGTCATATCTTGAACGGATTTATTTACGGCAAGCAATTGCTGTGGGGTAACATTTGGCATGGCAAGCATTGCCTGTATTTTTTCGCCCTCGGCATTCAGCACATGGGAAAGCCCTGCCTGTTGCAGCGCAACAGATTCTATTAAATCTGCAATTGCGCCCTCAAATGGGTTGAAAATAATGCCAAAAGCAACCGCCTCGCGGCCATAAGTAATAAACTGCGCGCTTACGTTTTTAGGGGCTCTGGTAATGTACACATTGCCGTTTGCATGGTTTATACCTGTGCCCACTTCGGTAACTGTTGTTGTGCCAAGGCCTGAAACAGATGGCGAGTTTGGCGGGCCAACTACAGGCGGTAGCACCGTTAATTGGCTCCATGGCGAGCCGTCGGTATTTAGTATCAAGGCTTCGTCTGTGTCGGTATTTTCCGCATCTGCCGCCACCCATTGGTAATCTGTGCGCACTATGCCGTTTGCGTCTTTCACCACTATGTTTTGCAGCTTTACTATCTCGTTGCTAGGTGTGCCGTTACTGTTTGGAAACAGTGCCACGTCACCAGGTATACCTGTATATCCGGTACTGCCAAAGGCAGCATAATAATACGTTGGCGTATGCACAGCCGGCACTGTGTTTCCGGGGCCTTGAACGTTTACGACAGAAATGTCGAACTCCACCGTGCCGCCGCCGGGTAGAGAGTTGATAACATGCACCGGCGGTGCGCCGGGAGTGTAAATAGCACCTGTGCCGTAAAATATCCAGCCTATTTTATCTGCCATTACTCCGCTTGTAGGGTTAGCAAACTGAACACTATTCATAAGGATATCCTCTTTTCTTTTTTAATATATTACTGGGTTTTCCCCGCTACATTATATGACAATATTCGACACAACGTGCCTATGCCATTGATGCTTATATTATGCATATTCAAAATATTCATGATACTAGGTTATTTAGTCAAAATGCGAAAATTACACACGCTTAATTGACTAAATGCGTTTAGTACGGTATAATAAACATGGCAATAGAGCGCTTTATGCATTAATATACGAGGGGGGCATTATAATGTTGAAAATGTTTGACAATGCAGACGAAAATAAATTTGCATGGGGAAATATCGGTGATATCGAAGACGGCAGGCATAATTTGGGCGACTCCATGCCTGTATTTGTTTATCGTTTATTACAATTTACACTAAAAGACGAATTGGCAAAGCGTTATGGTGATAAAGCCACTATTGATATTTTTAGAAGTGCAGGCAAATTAGCCGGAAGCGAGCTTGCAAAGCATCTTCTTGACCTTACTTTGCCGCTAAACGAGTTTATCGCGCATTTGCAAGATGTACTTGAAAAAGGCAAAATCGGCATTTTGAGAATAGAAGAATTTGATATTGAAACGGGTAAAGCCGTATTGACAATAGCGGAGGATTTAGACTGCTCCGGTCTGCCTATTACAGGCGAAACTGTTTGCAATTATGATGAAGGCTTTTTGGCGGGAATTTTAAATGTTTACACTAAAAAAGATTATGTCGTTACCGAAATAGATTGTTGGGCAACCGGTGCAAGAGTATGCCGTTTTGAGGCAAACGTTAAAAGCACCGACGGTGAATAACGATGAAAGAACAAGATATTGATATTTTACTAAAACAAATTAAAACAATTATTTTAAATAAGCCCGTTACAAACGAGCTTAAAAGCGCATCTGCGGAATTGTTTGATTTGCAGGAAGCTATTTCCTATCTTGCCGATTGCTTATCTGAAGGAAATGAGTTTCTTAAAAATTTATCCGTTGGCAATCTTGAGGCTAAAGCCCCAAGCAGGCATAACTTTTTAGCGTCTAGCCTAAAGGAACTGCACGCAGGCCTTAGGCATTTAACTTGGCAGGCAAACCAAGTGGCTAATGGCGATTATAAGCAAAAGGTAAGCTTTTTAGGGGATTTTTCCGATTCCTTTAACCAAATGGTGTCGCAGCTTGAGGAACGCGAAAACGGGCTGAAAAGCCAAGCGGAAGCACTGACTAAATCCATGAATTTGCTTGTTGCCATAATGGACGGGCTAAGCGACTGGGTAATAGTAACCAAAATGAACAGTGGGGAAATATTATATTCCAACCATTCGGCAAACAAATACTTTTACAGTTCAAAAACAAGTTTACATATTTGCGGCAATGGGCATTGCGAATTTATGAAACAGCTGTGCGACAGTTGCAACGTTAAGACAGACACTCAGTTCGAATACTCTTGCCCTATAAATGGCAAAACCCTAAGTGCAAAAAGCTTTTCTGTGCAATGGAACGAAAAACTGGCATTTGTGCATTTTATTTCGGATATTACCGATGCCAATGTGGAAAAAAAGCAGCTTGAAAACCTTGCCTTTAACGACGAGCTGACAGGGCTTTATAATCGGCGCCATTGCCTACAGGTGCTAAATGAACTGGTTGAGCACAAAAGGTCTTTTTCCATATGCATGCTTGACCTTGACGGGCTTAAAGGTGTAAATGATAATTTGGGGCATTTAATGGGTGATGACTACATTACAACGGTTACTTCCACCATGGAAAATCTGGATTGTGACGGCGCAATAATGTGTCGCGTGGGCGGAGATGAATTTATTATAATTATGCCCGACCTCACGGAGCTTGAGGCTAAAAAGGTATTAGGGCAATTTGATGCCGCAATAGCTCTTATAAAGCGCATTTATACTGTATCTGTAAGCTATGGCATAGTGTACGTATCCGGCGACATGGATTTAATGCCCGACGACATTTTAAAGCAGGTAGACGAGAAAATGTATATTGTTAAAAAAGCAAAAAAGTCCCTTTGAAAAAGCAATAAACAGGCTTTACGATTAGCTTTATCACTATATTATTGTTGGTTAAAGCAAATTTACGGTATATAACGGTTACGGTTTCATTTTAAATAATGATTTTATTTATCAAAAGTAAAAGCTGCATTACAACTTGCCTAAGGCAATTTGTAATGCAGCTTTTTAGTATTGTATTAATTTTTTTGCCATGTTTGCAGTTGCTGCTTTAGCGACGAGTATAGAGCATACTAATCGCGCCGCGAGCAGTATAATAACCGCCATAGGTTATTATACCTTAAATGTAACAGCGGTGTCGCCTTCTAAATCTTTACCAAACTCGTATGTATTGCCTGGCAAAACTGCATTTAGCACTATGCCTAAAATTGCCGCTATGGCAAGGCCTGACATATTGATTGTAAATTCCGGCGAAAATGCTATTGTTATGCCGCCAACGCCTGAGAAACCAAGGGCACTTACAAGGATAACCGCCGCGATAATCAAATTGCGCGAATCGGTGAAATCCACTTGATTTTCAACTACATTGCGCACGCCGATAGCAGATATCATGCCATAAAGCACAAAGGATACGCCGCCGATGATTGCAACTGGAATAGTGTTGATAGCCGCGCCAAACTTTGGAATAAACGAAAGCAATATTGCAAAAACTGCCGCTATTTCCATTACCTTAGGATCGTATATTTTAGTAAGCGCAAGCACACCTGTGTTTTCGCCGTAGGTTGTGTTTGCAGGGCCGCCAAACATGCCTGCAAAGGACGTGGCAAGGCCATCGCCAAGAATGGTGCGGTGCAAGCCCGGCTCATTGATATAGTTTTTACCCGTGGTTGCGCCGATGGCCGCAATATCTCCGATATGCTCCATCATGGTAGCAAGCGAGATAGGCACAATAGTGATAATAGCGCTAATGCTGAATTTCGCCATTGTAATAGGTGCCATTGCCACGATTGGGGCTGTGTTGATAGCGGTAAAATCCACCTTGCCCATTACAAGTGCTAAACCATAAGATGCTGCAATGCCCAGCAGAATTGGGATAATTTTCACCATGCCCTTGCCCCAGATATTGCAAATAATAATAACAGAAAGTGCCACAACGGCTAAAAGCCAATCTGTTTTCGCGTTATTAATAGCTGTAGGCGCAAGGATAAGCCCGATTGAAATAATGATAGGGCCTGTAACTACAGGTGGGAAAAAGCGCATTATCTTTTTAACGCCACACACCTTTATAAGGCCTGCCATTGCCACGTATACAAGGCCTGCGATTACTACGCCTCCGCAGGCGTATGGCAAAAGCTCCTTGTTGGGAACAGTAAATTGGCCTGTGGCATCTGCCAATTTAGGCGCTACCATGGCATATCCGCCCAAAAATGCAAAGGACGAGCCTAAAAACGCAGGCACCTTTCCTTTGGTGATAACATGAAACAGCAATGTGCCAAGACCTGCCATTAAGAGAGTGGTTGAAACGTCAAGCCCTGTGATAATCGGCACTAAAACTGTGGCACCAAACATAGCAAATGTGTGCTGCAATCCAAGTAAAAGCATTTTTGGAACGCCTAATTTGCGTGCATCAAAAATACCCTCGGGTGGAATTTGAAACTTTTCTTTCTTCATTATACTTGCCTCCTCTAAAATATATCTTAAGCCGACAGCTCTAAAAGCAGACGGAATTAAGAACCTAGGCCTAAAAAAAAGGCGTTTCCACCATTGCGTTATGCAACGACGGAAAAGCCAAAAGCGTAAATACTATTAAATAAACGAAAAACAAAACCCTGCGCCGTACCGTAAAGCACGTGCAGAAAACCGTTAATTCGGATTTCCGGGTTTTGCAACAGCATTAATAACGCTCCTTTTTTTACACTTGTAACATAATAGCAAATTAGAGCGGATAATGCAATATATTTTTGCAAAAAAATTATATTATTTTCAAATGCTAATTTTCAAAGTGAATTTTGCAGCGGAAGTTGATGCGGAGTATGGAGATTAACAAATATTTTCAAAATGTATTTCTACGAATACAAGCTTTGCCCAAGTGGCATTTCCTCACGTTTTTTCAATAGTCGATTATTAAGCAGTAAAAAGGTGGTGCCTGCCACAACGCCTGCACAGCAATCGGCTACAGGCTCTGAATAAAAAGCTCCTGTGGCACCAAGAAAAATAGGTGCTACAATAGTGGTAACCATAAAAATGCTTTTGCGGAACAGCGAAAGCGACACCGCAACACGCGCATAGCCCATGGCGGTAAATCCATCTACAACTGCATATTGTATTGCCATGGGGATAATCGCCAAGGTAAAAACACGTATTCCCCACACCGAAAGGCGCACATATTCTGTATTGCGTGTAAAGATAAGCACAAAAAATTGTGGCAAAATTTGCGATACGGCAAACATTACTGTAACAAATATCATGCCGGCAAACAAGATAACGCGCTGTGCTTCTTTTATTCTGGCTGTGTTTCTTGCGCCGTAATTAAAGCTGAGTATAGGCTGGGTGCCCCCTGTTATTCCGCTAAGGGGCATAGATATTATTTGAAAATAGCTAAAAACTATAGTGGCGCAGGTAATAAGCATGTCCCCTTTTTCCGCACCGCCGTAATATTGCAAAACAGTGTTTAGCACTATCATTATTACACTGTCTGTAGCTATGATTAAAAAAGGAGATAATCCAAAGATAATTATACGGCGCATTATGCGCGGCGCGTATCCGCGAAAAGTGATGCTTACATGGGCACGCTTGCCAAACAAAAACAAAAGTGCCAGTGCGCAGGACGCAGCTTGTGATATTATAGTGGCAAATGCCGCCCCTGCAACACCCATTTTAAACACAAATATAAATATTGGATCCAAAATAATGTTCATCACAGCACCGGTAATTACCGTGAGCATGGCTATAGTGGAAAAGCCTTGGCAGATTATAAACTGATTAAGCCCTGCCGCCAAAAGCGCAAACACAGAGCCTGAAATGCATATTGTTAAATATGTATCCGCATACATAAAAGTGGTATCGCTTGCGCCAAAGGTCATTAACAACGGACGTTTAAATATTAAAAACACTGCCGTAAGAACAGCGCCAAGTCCTAAAAGCATAACAAATGCATTTGCCAAAATGGCCTCGGCACCTTGCTCGTCCTTTTCGCCAAGGCGCATTGCCAATAGCGGCGCACCGCCTATACCTATTAATATAGCAAAGGAGGTAATAAGCGTAACTATTGGTGCGCACACGCCTGCGCCTGCCAAAGCCGCCTCCCCCACTACAGGAATATTGCCTATAAAAATTCTGTCTACAATGCCGTACATTACGTTTACAAGCTGAGCGAGCATGGACGGAATAGCCAAGTTTATTACAAGCTTTTTTACTTTATCATTTCCAAGGTCGTTTATTCTTGCCATTTTTTCTCTCTTATTTCATATATTTAAAGCAATTTATCACAATGTTCAAATTGTACAGCTTTCTTTCATTTCCGTCAATAGGAAAATATATTTCCAATAAAAAATGCCGTTTTTGCGTATATGCGCGCATATAAAGCACAGCAAACAATGGGTTTACAATATTTGTTAAAAACATTATAATACAAGCATGAAGGGTTTAGGAGGCTGGTTTATGAAGCACCGTTTTAAGCATTTTGCCTTTGCTGCGGCTTATGCGTTGGTTTGCGCTCTGTGCGGATATTTTAATTTGTTTTATACAGCAAATAATATACTTTGCGATGCAATGTATCAGCAGCCCGACGTTTTGGACGGAAAAATAGTTGTGCTTGGCATAGATGAACGTGCGGTTAAGCTTTTAGGCCCATATTCCGAATGGACTCGCAGCGACATGGCAAATATTATAAATAAGCTAAATTCAAGCCTTGACGCACGCCCCGACGTGATAGGCATTGACGTAATGTATATTGGCGAAACAGACGAAAAAGCAGATATCGACCTTGCAAATGCAGCCGCAAACGGTGGCAATGTAGTGGTTGCGAGCAATATTAAATTTAAGCACGTTATAGATATATTTGAAAACGGAGATTTCGGCATTAATAAGTTAGGCGTTGATTTATATGAGGAGCCATATCCTTTGCTTGAAAATGTTGTGCGTGTAGGGCACACAAACGCTATGCCGGACAAGGACGGCGTTATCCGCACAAGTATTCACAAAGTTGCCTTGCCTGACGGGCGTGTTTCAAACAGCTTTGCCAGCGAGGTTTATATGCAATATGCAAAGCATAATGGGCTTGATGCCGTGGCAACCCCACCATTAAACAGCAGAAACCAGTGGTATATTCCATTCAGCGCAATGCCCGGAGATTTTAGCGACGGATATTCCGTTGCCGACGTACTGGACGGTACTATTCCAAGCGAAGCCTTTGCCGACACAATAGTATTAATCGGCCCATATGCCGCCGGAATGCAGGACGCATACGTAACGGCTATCAACCACGCCGAGCCTATGTACGGCGTAGAGATACACGCAAATATCATCAATGCAATGATTAATAAAAACTACAAGGTTTATCTGCCTGTTTTAATTGAAACGATAATATATTTTATAACCATGTTTGGCGCGTATTTTGCGTTTAAAAAGCTGGAGCCTAAGCTTTCCGCGCTAGTGGCTTTGCTTATTGTAAGTGTTTATATCGGCGCCGCTTACATATTGAGCTTTTTCGGGGTTATTGTAGAATTAATTTACCTTCCTATGGGAATAATTCTTTTGTTTTTTGCGTGGCTTTCTATTAATTACATAACCGAAAACCTTGAAAAGAAGAAAATAACCGACACCTTTAAGCGATATGTTGCGCCCACGGTAGTGGACGAAATATTCAACAACAAAAATAGCATTAAGCTTGGCGGCTCAAAGCGCGAAATATCCTGTGTGTTTGTGGATATACGTGGATTTACTCCTATGTCTGAAGCACTTTTGCCTGAAAAGGTTGTGGAAATACTAAACGAATATCTCAGCCTTACAAGCAGAGCCATTTTTGCCCACGAGGGCATGGTGGATAAATTTATCGGTGACGCTACCATGGCTTTATTTAACGCGCCTATAGATTTGGACGATTATGTTTATCGCAGTGTGCTTGCCGCATGGGACATTGCAAATGGCAGTGCCGCGCTAAAGGATAAGCTGATGCAAAAATATGCGTGTAATGTAACCTTTGGTATAGGGCTAAACTGTGGGGCTGCCGTAGTTGGGAATATAGGTACCGACGCGCGTATGGATTACACTGCCATAGGCGACACAGTAAACATTGCCTCACGTTTGGAAGCTCAAGCAAAATCGGGGCAAGTGCTATTAAGCGAAAATGTATATAACGCAGTAAAAGACAGAATTACAGTAAATGCAATTGGCGAAATGTCTTTAAAAGGCAAAACAAAAGGCGTGATGGTTTATGAGCTTACAGGCGTAATTGGCTATGAGGCTAAACACTTAATATAGGCTTTATTTTTATTGATAACTAACGCTTTTCCTGTACGGTCATAACACTACGCATTATCTGCAATGCCTTTGTTTCTATACGCGATACGTAGCTACGACTTATTTTAAGTATATCTGCCACCTGCTGCTGGGTAAGCGGCTTTGCGGCGCCAAGCCCATAGCGCAAAATAATTATCTGCCTTTCGCGTCCGGACAGCATATTTACAACCTTGTAAAGCTTTTGCCGCTCCTCCTTGCCCTCATAATCTTCGTCGATAAAAAAGCCATCTGCCACTACGTCATTTATAGTAAGGCTGTTGCCGTCTTTGTCGCTGTCTATAGAGTCTTGAATGGAAACTGTGTTTTGCGTTTTGCGCCCTGCACGTAGCTGCATAAGCACTTCGTTTTCAATGCATCTTGCGGCATATGTAGCAAAGCGCGCGCCCTTTGTGCTGTCGAAACTGTTTACGGCTTTTATCAAGCCGATGCTGCCAATGCTTATTAAATCGTCTTGTTCAAGCCCCGATGAATAATATTTTTTCACCACATGGGCGACTAAGCGCAAATTATGACGTATCAGCTTATCCCTCGCTAATAAGTCGCCGCTGTGATAAGCCGCAAACGCAGCTATTTCCTCTGTTGCAGTTAAAGGCTTTGGGAAGCTGCTGCTTTCTAAGTGCAGCGCAAAATATAAAATGTTGCTTGCAACAAATTCCAAAAACACAGAAAACACTAAAGCACCTCCATTTTGTTAATTTAAAGAGATGTGCAAAACCCATGAAAGCGGAACGGTCAAGACCGTTTCCTACAATATATTGTTTAAAAATTGTTAATTCTCGGATATTGTAGTGTCATGTCAAGGCTTAACCTAAACCCACGTTTTGCCTATCTCTCTTAATTTGCATTGTTAATCTTTATGCAAATTAATAAAATAATATACAGTATTGTTTACACACTTTTAATTTTCCGCTCTGTATCGTTGAATTTATCGTAATAAATAAATGTGCTGAATTTATATTAAATTTTTATGTACAAATTTTGTAAATATAATGACAAATGCAATTTGCTTTGATATAATGTAAGAATATTCATTATTGGGTGAGGAAAGTTTAATATAAGGAAATGGGGAGAAATAATGAAACAACCTAAGGAAAAGTACGGTCTATTTACTGCAGTAACCATGATTATTGGCATTTGTATAGGCTCCGGAATATTTTTTAAAAGTGATAATATTCTGGAATATACAGGAGGAAGCATTTTTCTGGGCGTTGTCGTATTTGCAATTGCGGCACTTGCAATAATTTTTGGCGGGCTTTGCTTTGGCGAGCTTGCGTCACGCACCAACACCCCAGGCGGTACAGTTACATATATGGACGAGTTTTGCGGCAAACGTTCGGCTTGCGGGCTTGGCTGGTTTCAGATATTTATTTATTATCCAACCTTAGCTGTTGTAGTTTCGTGGGTTGTTGGCATTTACACTTGCATTTTGTTTAACCTCGAAAATACAATTGCACAGCAAATAACCATTGGTTTTGCTTTTTGCTGTATTTGCTTTTTATATAATACTTTTTCTCCGAAATTTGGCGGAGCATTTCAAAACGCCACCACCATTATTAAAATGGTACCGCTAGTGCTTTTGGCTGTAACCGGGCTAATATTCGGCGATCCTATAGGTGGGCTTTCCAATATCAGCCCTGCAACATTTACCGGTGTATCGTGGATAGCCGCCGTTGGTCCTATCGCGTTTTCCTACGACGGGTGGACAATCTCCACTTCTATCGCCCACGAAATTAAAGATTCTAAGAAAAACCTTTCTCGCGCTCTGATTATCGCACCACTTGCGATACTTTGCTTATATGTTTTATATTTTGTCGGTATTACATCTTACGTAGGTGCAGAGCAGGTAATGGCACTTGGCGATGCTCACGTAGAATATGCGGCAGCTAATTTATTTGGGCCAACTTTTGCAAAAGTAGTTACAATATTTGTTATTATTTCTGTTATGGGCACTGTAAATGGTATTATCCTCGGGTTTATTCGCATGCCATATTCTATGTCTTTACGCGAAAACATGATGCCTTTTTCTAAAAAGCTATCTACATTAAGCGATAAATACGACATACCTGTAAACGCATCTCTTTTTGCATTTGCTCTTTGCGTGTTCTGGTATGTAATGCATTTTTTAACGTTGAAATTTGCATTACTGCCAAACTCCGATATATCGGAAATTTCTATCACAATAAGCTATCTTTTATACATTCCGCTTTATTATCAAGTGTTTAAATTGTATCGCAATGGCGAGATTAAAAGCTTTTGGCGCGGTGTGCTTTGCCCAATATTCGCCTTGGTAGGCAGCATATTTATACTGTCGGGCGGCATGCAAAACCCATTATTCTTCATTTATTTTGCCATATGCGCCCTTGTGGTTATATTGTCGCAGGTATACTATTCTTCAAAAGCAAAGCTTATTAATGTAAAAAAATAGCTTGATATAACAGATAAAACAACACTAAACCCCCACATCAATTGATGTGGGGGTTTACTATTGTATATAAGCCTTAAAATTATGTGTTTCTTTATAAAAAGATAATTAATATAGCAACTTGTGCTTTATCAAAAGTTCTGTATGCCAAGGGAAGTTGATGTATTAGTATATATTAAGCTACAAGTATTTCTTACTTTCTCATATGTACCCTTGGCAATTAAATTACGCACCCTTTTCTATCTCCCCTGCTTTCATAAGAGAAAGCTTGGTAATACCCGGGCCAATAAGCTCGTATATCAACGTGCCGCATAATATCACCGCGCGGATAACCTCGGCATATTGCGGCACTACACTTGCCGCCACAAAGGTAAGGCCTATGGCAACACCTGCCTGTGGGATAAGCGCAGGGCCAAGGTATTTGCACACATTATCGGGTGCTTTCATCAGCTTTGCGCCAAGGGACGCGCCTGTAATTTTGCCTATCACGCGCAGCACTATATACACCACACCTATAAGCCCTATACTTGGCAGTATGGCTAAATCTAGCCCTGCACCCGACAAAACAAAAAACATCATAAATATCGGAGGCGTTATTTTATCGCATACATTCATAATTTCCGACGAATTTTTGCACATATTGGTAAAAACCGCGCCCATAGCCATTGTCATTAACAGCGCGCTTACGCCAAGAATATCAGCAACCGCCGTGGTAAGCAAAACAAAAGCAATGGCAAGGCATAGGCGATTTGAGCTTGATTTGAAAAAGCGCAGTAAAAACGTAAACGCCACGCCAAGCAATGCCCCTGCACCAAGAGATTGCAATATTTCCCAAAGGGGCGTCATGATGCTTGCAAATACAGATGCATCGCCGCCAACCATTGATTTTGCCACTGCCACAGCAATGCCAAAAGCCATTAACGCCACAGCATCGTCCAGCGCAACCACGCTAAGCAAGGTTTCGCTGACAGGGCCTTTTGCCTTGTACTGTTTTATCACCATAATAGTGGCGGCAGGTGCTGTAGCGGCGGCTATGGCACCAAGCACAATGGCAAATGGCAGCTCCTGCCCTACCGCAACTAAGCCGAGTGTTACAAACAGTACTGCAACAAGGCTTTCAAATATGGCTATAACTATGGGTGTAAAGCCCACACGCTTAAAATAGCTTATTTTAAACTCGCTGCCTATAGAAAACGCGATAAACCCAAGAGCGACATCTGATATCATGCCAAGGCTTTGTACATTGCCTATAGATAATAACCCAAGCAATGACGGCCCTATTATTAAGCCGCCTACAAGATATCCGGTAACGTCCGGCAGCTTTAATATGCGAATAAGCTTTGAAAACAAAAGCCCACAAAGCAGCAAAACCGCTAGTGAAAGCAAAGTAGACAATTCCATTTTTACTCCTTGCCTCCAAGTGGCAGACCTTTTACAAAATCTACAGGCAAAGTGAATATAATACCGGTGTTTGGGTTATCAAGGCTGCCTATCACGCTTTCTATAGCGCGCACGGCAACGTTTATTTGGTCGTCCTTTATCACGGCAAACACTGTTTTATTTTCCTCACGATCCGGCTCCATTACGGCGCGCAAAGAGCCTAAGAAAGAGCCTTCCATATAATTTTCAAGCGCCATTGCCATGCCACGGCTTGGTAAAATAGTGGCACCGCGCACGCCCTCATGCTCTAGCTTTGCAAGCACTGCCTCCAGTTTTTCCACGTCGTTAAGTACAAAAATCATTAATTTCATGTTTTTCTCCTCACATCTTATTGCATTAATAAATTATATCACTATGAATTGTGAAAGTAAAACGCGAGTTTCACCTTTAAACATTTGTTTATCACTTGCAAATATTCAAGCGCAGATAAATATAGCAACATAATGCATTTAAAACAAATACAAGCTTACTCGTAGCTGCATAGCTCGATTAAATTTTCGTCCGGATCACGCATATAGATAGAGCGCATTTCTCCCCTTGCGCCTTGCCTTGGTACAATGCCAAGCTCTATTTTAATGCCTTTTTCAATAAGCTGCTCTTTGCACTTTGCTATCGAGCCATCTATTTCCATGCAAAAATCCGCACTGCCTGTTTGCACATGCGCGGCTTTTGGCTCCGGCTCGTGCCCTTTGCAATGGACATTTATTTTAAAGTCACCTGAAAACAGCTCCCACCGTGCGCCTGTGTTCTCTGCGCGAAAGCCAAGTGCCTTGTAAAACGCAGTGCATGCATCAACATTGCTTGTTGTGATAACAATATGGTCAACCTTGCAAATCATTTATATACCCCCTTAAAATATGAAACGCAGTTTTTTTTACCGCCTTTTGTTTTGTTTGCTTTTACTGTCATTTGTTTTATTTGTTTTTATCGACTTTTATTTTATTTTTTATTGCAGCTATAAAAACTCATATGTGATTAATTCTTTGTATTCGCTAAGTAAAATAAGAAATTTTTCAAAAAAAAATGGCTTAAACCTAAGGTTTAAGCCATTTTTATGGTGCCGCTGACCGGGGTCGAACCGGTACGGGTTATACGCCCGAGGGATTTTAAGTCCCTTGCGTCTGCCAGTTCCGCCACAGCGACTTGCCACTAAGATATAATACATTATAAACGATAAAAAGTCAATATTAAAATTAAATCTTGTTGCGTTTTTTGTTTGATTTTTGTATAATAATATCATTAACAAAAGGATGGTACACCATGGATATATTAAAGGTTAAAACTAAAAGCAATCCGCGCCTAGACAGCTTTATTATAGATAACATGCCAACGCTTACGCTTGGCAAGCTAAATAAATATTTGCGTGAAAATAAAATTAAACTAAACGGCAAAAAACAGCCGCTTTCCACCCGTTTGAATTATGACGATGAAGTAAAACTGTTTTTACCTATAGTAAGCACAGAGCATCAATTTGAAACCGCTAAATCGGAGCTTGATGTTGTATACGAGGACGACGCACTTCTTATTGTGCAAAAACCCGCAGGGCTTTTGTGCGAGGACGCAAAAGGCATACAGCCAGATACGCTACAAAACCGCGCCTTGCGCTATTTGTTTGATAAAGGCGCTTTTGTACCCGATAGCGATGGCTTTACCCCATGCCTATGCCATCGCCTTGACGTGGGCACATCAGGCCTTGTAATGCTTGCCAAAACCGAAGAAGCAGACAGCAAGGTGCAAGCACTTATTAAAAACCATAAGATTAAAAAAGAATACCTTTGCGTTACTTTTGGTATACCCCAAGCACCCACAGGCACATTGCGCGGATATTTGATTAAAGATGCCGCTGAGGGGCATGTGCAGGTGCGCGAGGCGGAATGTAAGGACGGTAAAGAGATTGTTACGCAATATCGTACCCTTGCCACCAGCGGCCGACTGGCGCTGTTAAACGTAACTTTGGTTACAGGGCGCACCCACCAGATACGCGCACATTTGGCAAGCATTGGCTGCCCCATTTTAGGCGATAGTAAATATGGCAACAACGCAATGAACCGCGCATATCGCCTAAAATATCAAGCACTTTGCGCTTATACTCTGCAATTTCCAAAGCTTGACGAAACCGTGCTTGCAGGCGTATCACAGCAAAGCTTTAGTGCTGAAAAGCCTTGGTATTTTGAGCAGATAATCAGCAAAACTCTAAAATAAAATTTTGTGTTAAAATTAAATTTCACCCCATTTGTTGTGCAGTACAATGACTGTAAACAACGAATGGGGTGTGTTTTATTGAGAATATATTGGCTGTGTGCATCAATATTTAGTATATAGCCTAAATATAGAGCCTTTTATTACTTAGCGCATTTGCATGGCCTTGAAAAATTATAATTGTTTATCCATGAAAAATTTTAATTGTCTTATTTTTCATAATATGTAACATTGAAAAATTTACGTGAAAATTATTTCAAATTATTCCGATAATAATTTTTCCAGTTCCTCATAAGAATATAGATTAGACAAAACTTCTCTTAAGGCTTTTTTGGATAAGCGCGCAGGCAAGCCCACGCGAAGCAAAAGTGCGCGGCGTTTTTCTGCGCTTCCCTGCCCACCGGAAATGCCAAGGGTGTATAAATCGTTATAAGTAATATCTCTGCCGCTACGCTGTGGTTTTTCGCCTACTCCTGCTTGTAAAAGCGCGTTTATAATGCTTTCGCTTGTTACGCCTTCCACGCCCAAAAGCCCCTCCTTAGACGGTACGTCCTTGCGGCTTTCTTTGCCTTGCACGCATGGAATATATGCATTTTTAACGCTGATATTCTGTGCAAAATTGTTAATATAAGTGCGTATGCGAAAGCCGGCGGCGTCGGAATCTGTAAGCACTACAATGCCACGTTTTTCGCCAAGGCGCAAAATAAGCTCGCGCAGCTCAGGCGACGCAAACACCGAAAACCCATCTGTTGTAAGTATTAGCCCGTCCACTATATTTGCAAGCTTTGCCGCGTCGTATTTTCCCTCTACTATTATTACCTCGTTTACCCTCAGCTTGCTCATTTGGCACCGCCTGCTTCTATTATTTCAAACAATGCCGTTTGCAGCAAAATGTTGTTATCCACTGCCGACGATTTAAGAGATAAATCTAGCTGTGTTAATATTTTCAGTATATTTCTAAGCTGTGCTTTTGTATATAAAGCCGCCGTTTCCCCTGCCTTTCGCAAACGCCAGTCGCTGCCTTTATAGCCAAAATCTTTCATAACCTCTGCATTGCTTTTTTTGCTTTCTTTTGCGCATTTCATGCGGTAAACATCTAAGAAATTGCCCGATAGCGCACCCACAATAGCTATTGGCTCGCTTTTAAGCTCTAGCAGCTTTGCCAAAAGATTACACGCTTTTGCTTTGTTCTTACTCGCCACAAAGCGCACCATTTCAAACACATCTGCCTCTAGGTTCAGCGTGCCAAGTATCGCAATCATTTCCTTTGTAATTTCACCGTAATTTGCATATGCAGCAAGCTTTGCAAGCTCGCTTTCCAAAAGAAAATAGTCGGTGCCGCAACGTTCTACAAGAGCTGCCGCCGCATCTTCTGAAAGCGTGGCATTAATACTTTTTGCCGTATCTATGGCAAACTGTTTTATTTCCTTAGGCTGTGGCTTTGTAAGCTCTGCGGCGGCTCCGTATTTTTCCGCCGCGGCAATAAGCGATTTGGCTTTTTTGGTAGTTTTGGCTTTATCGTCTTTAAAAACGGTTGATATAACAAGCACTGCGTTTTCTAAGGACGCAATTAAATCGCAAAGTGCCGCCATGTCTGCATCTTGCATTGCCGACGGTTCTAAATTTATCGACACTATGCGCTTCGTGCCAAAAAACGATATTGTGCCTGCCGCCGCAACTATATCTTCTATTGACGGCGCAGGGCCGCTTATTACCGTGCGCTCCTCGCTTTGCTGTGCCTCAATGTGCGCTATTGCCGCTTCGGCAAAGCTATGCGCCAAATATTCGTCGCAGGAATAAAAATACATTACAGAGTATTTATCGGCGGCGGCAAGAATAGCTTTCAGTTTTTGTTCGTTAGTAGGCATAAATATCCTTTCTTGTCGTGTGCGACAGTGCATTTATAAAATAATCAGCCGTAACTTAAATATATATATTTGTAAATAAAAAATTACGCATACAAAATAATGTGGCTATATTTAAAAGATGCTTGTATATATTCGCGCGGATTTCAAGGGGCGCACAATTATTTTACTTGCTTTATCCGCCGGCAGTTCATACTCATTTACAAGCCATTTTTGCATATCTGCCCCATAGATATAAGATTTTGCAAATAAGCCCTTCGGCTTAACATTGCCTGCAATATATGCGTCTACATTAGAATACGGAAAAAAGTTTACATACCCGCTATTTAAGGCAAGCTTATAGCTTTTAATATCTACACAGGCTACAATGCCCTTATTCTGACGCTTTATATATACTATTATATCATCTGAAATGCAAATTTCAGCATTATTTAATATTTCTTTTTCTGCGTTTATATATTCGTTATAAAAAACGCCAATTGGCGCAAGATGCTCTTTGCCAATACGTAAATCTATTACAGTATTAATGCAGGAAATATTTTGGCGCTGCATCGCTTTATTTATGTAATTAGGAGTTGCCGCGCCTTGAATAATAAGAGCAGATTTACCCTTTTGGCACAATAATACAGCAGGTGCTTTGCTGTAATCTGCAAGCTCTATACGCACAAGCCCATAGGAAAGCAACATTTGCAAGCTTACGCCAATTAATGCAAGCGCCGCCATATAAAGCGACAAATGCTTTACAGAAAATCGCATACCTATGTAAAATATAAGATACAAAAGCAACACTATTACCGCCGCTTCACCGCCAATATGCACAAAGCCCCAGGGCACTAAAGACGCAGTGTGAGTAACAAGCTGTAAAGCGTAAATACACGCACTGCACACAAGCTTAAACGGATAGGCAATTACCGTAAATTGCGGTGGAATAACCGAAAGTGCAAATGCAGACAAGGTTGTTGCAGGCACCAGGGGCACGCAAAGCAAATTGCAAAGCACACATAACAAAGACACGCCCATGCCAAATACAAGCTGTATCGGCAAGGTAGCCAAGGCTGCAAATACAGGCACTGCAACAAAAGAAATGCATTTATAAATAAGCCTATGGCTATCAAAAAAAGGCAGTTGTTTTAACTTTTGCATTAAGTATATGCATGCAAGTATGCCAAGCGTAGCGGTAAACGACAGCAATAAGCCGATATCAAGTGTTGCAAATGGGTTTGCAATGCTTAAAACAAGCGCAGCTAAGCCCAGCGAGGTAACAGTATCTGACACTTTAGAGCATATAATACCCACATATACTAATATCAATCCCACACCTGCACGCACTACAGACGGAGTAAAGCCCATTAAAAGCATGAAAAGCACGGTTACGGTGATGCCAAGTATTGCCGCCTTTCGCCTTTTTAAAAAAAGCCTGCCAATGGCAAAAGACGCCGCCCCTGCCGCCGAAAGATGCATGCCCGAAACTACTAATATATGTGAAACGCCTGCTATTTTAAATTTCTCTTTTGTTAGATAAGAAAGCCCTGCTTTATCCCCTACGGAAATTGCAGCGGCTATATTGCCGCGCTCGTTTTTTATATGTGTTTTGATATTAAGCCCAAGTTTTGCTTGTATGCGTCTAAAAACAGACAGAATATCGTTACTTTCTGAAATGCTAAGCGCATAACGCTTTGGCTTTGCGCTTACATAAATACCTTTTGAATAGTTGTAAAGCAAACTGCCTTTACTGCTGTTTTTTATAAATGATAATTTCATTTCCACAAGGTCGCCGCTTTTTACGCGCTGCATGCTGGTTACATTTACTTTAAAAGGAAACAAAGGTTTTGCACCGCTAATTTCTTTTACAAGCAAAGTTGCGCCAACGTTATCTTCATAAGACGGTACGGTATCGCACACAATCGCCTTTACTGTTTGCGATGTACCTATTAGATTTTGGCATGGAAAAACAATTGTATGTAAATAAACAGAGCGAAGTAAAAACGCCGCTATGGCAACAGCAAAAAATACAGATATATGTATATTGTGCCATTTTTTCACGAAAAGTGAAACTAAAAACAAAACAACAAAAATTACCGTCAGAGGCAATAAAGCCTCCGGCGGTAAAAAAGCTACTAGCATTTGTATTGCAAAATATGAAAATCCAACAAACGCAAGCGCACGTTTCATTGTTTAATGGAAAAATAGTGGCAATGTGGCAAGATAAATAATGTTTCCACGCTCGCAAGCATCACCCTCGGCAAGCACTGCGGCGCGCCCTACTATCGTGCCCTCGCTGCGCTCTACCAAGGTTTCAAGCGCGTGCAGAGAGCCACCTGTGCTGATAACATCATCTACGATTAATACGCGTTTGCCATTCATTTTATCTAAATCTGTGCGGTCTATTACAAGCCTTTGCACAGCGTCTGTGGTGATAGATTTATCCTCTACTACTATCGGCTCGTTCATGTAAAGCTTTGAGCCTTTACGTGCAGGAATATAAAGCTTGCCGCTTTGACGGCTCATCTCATATGCCAGAGGAATACCCTTTGCTTCTGCGGTAAGGATAACGTCGAACTCCGGTACCTTTAAAAGCAAATCGCGCGCGCAAGCTATAGTAAGCTCTACATCGCTAAACATAATAAATGCAGCAATATCCATATTGTCGTTTATTTTGCATATGGGTAATTGCCTTGTAAGGCCTGCCACTTCCAAAGTATAAAATTCTTTCATTGATATGCTCCTCTAATTTATTTATTGATAAGCATGATACAGGCTGCAAATGCATTAGCACGTTGATGCCTTATTATATTTGCAGTTTACTATAATCAGCCCGGAGGCCATGCTAAGCTTCGTTTTGCCAAAACATGAAAATGCAAATGTGATACAGATTGCCCACCGTCTTTACCGCAATTGCTCACAACGCGGTATCCGCCGTCTAGCTGCAGCTTTTCGGCAATGCCTGCTATCACGGTGAAAATATGTCCTATAAGCTCATTATCCTCGGCCTTAATGCATGCGGGCGAAGCTATATGCTTTTTCGGTATTACCAGAAAATGCACGGGAGCTTGCGGATCAATATCGTAAAAAGCAAGAACTTTATCGTCCTCATATACCTTATTTACAGGTATTTCTCCCTTTGCCATTTTACAAAACAGGCAATCCATATTAACCCTCCTATTTTTTAATGTGTTTTTCCACAATGGCGGCTACGGCATTTAGTGCCTCGTCTATCTTGGAGCTGTCTTTTATACCTGCCATTGCAAAGTCCGGTTTGCCACCGCCGGAGCCGCCTGCAATTGCGGCTACCTCTTTTGCAATCACACCTGCTGACAAGCCCATTTCACGCGCCTTTACACCGCAAGTTACCGCAAGCGATAGCTTACCGTCCGACTCGCCAATTAGCGCGCCTACACCGCGCGGTGCTTTATCTCGCAATTTCTCGCACATTTTGCGTAGCGCGTCCGGCGCAGTACCTGAAACATAAAGAGTAAATATTCTCGCCTCGCCCACTATTACAGGTGACGCAAATAAACCGTTGATTTTTTCATCTGCCATTTGCGATTTAAGCTCGTCAAGCTCATGCACAAGGCCTTTGATTTCTAATGCCGCGCCTGCCGCGCGCAAAGGCAAATCGTTGATATTTGCGGCTTTTAGGCTGTTTGCAGCATCTTGCAGCATCTGTGTGCGGTCGTCTAAAAGCTTTAGTACGCCAAAGCCCGAAGTGCCTTCTATGCGGCGTATGCCTGCTGCAACCGAGGACTCGGATAATATTTTAAACAGCCCTATCTGCGACGAATTGCTTACATGTGTGCCGCCGCAAAATTCGGTTGAAAATCCGCTTACATCTACTACGCGCACTATATCGCCGTATTTCTCGCCGAACAAAGCCATTGCACCCATGGTTTTTGCCTCGGCAATTGGCATGGATTTAATGTTTACAGGCAGTGCGTCTAAAATCTTTTCGTTCACTATCAGCTCTACTTGAGCAAGCTCTTCAGCCGTTACCGCGCTAAAATGTGTAAAGTCAAACCTTACGCGCTCTGCGTCTACGTAAGAGCCTGCCTGATGCACATGCTCGCCCAAAACCTCGCGCAATGCCCTTTGCAATAAATGGGCAGAGGTATGGTTGCGTGTAATTGCATGGCGTGACGCTTTGTTTACGCTCGCAATTACATGGTCGCCTTTGCGAATAATTCCGTTTTGCAAGGTGCAGCTATGCACAAAAAAGCCCTTTGGTGTTTTTTTGCAAGCGTTTACAAGCAAACGCGCGCCATCGCGTGTGATAATGCTACCTGTGTCTGAAACCTGTCCACCGCTTTCGGCGTAGAACGGCGTATTATTCAGCACTACAAGTACACCGTCTTTTTCTTCTTCATCTACACTTACAGCATCTAGTAGCTCGTCGCCGTCGCTTAAAGCTATAACCACACCGTCGCCCTCAAGTGTATCGTATCCAACAAATGCAGTAGGCTCTGCCTCGATAGAGCCGAATAAATCTGCTGTCCAGCCTGAGATATCACGCTTTTGGCGGTCTTCCCTTGCCTTGGTGCGCTGCTTTTGCATCTCGGATTTAAAATCCTCTTCGTCTACCTCTATACCTGCCTCAGCGACAATTTCTTTTGTTAAATCCAGTGGAAAACCGAAAGTATCATTCAGCTTAAACGCATCTATACCTGACAAAATGCGTTTTTTGCCTTCTACTGCCGCTTTTTCGATAGCGTCCATAAGATTATTTAAAATGTTAAGCCCTTGGTCTATAGTGCGCGAAAAGCGTTCCTCCTCGGCAGCTATTGTCTTTTTAATGTAATCGCTATGCTCTAAAAGCTCCGGATATGCGGAGCAATTTTCTTTAATTACGGTGTCGCAAAGCTCTGCTAAGAACGGCCTTGTTACGCCAAGCATGCGACCGTGCCTTGCGGCTCTGCGCAAAAGGCGGCGCAGCACATAGCCTCTGCCCTCGTTAGACGGCAAAATGCCATCGCCTATCATAAACACTGTAGAGCGAATATGGTCGGTGATAACTCGGATAGACACATCTGTTTTTGCGTCTTCGCCATAGGTTTTGCCTGTTATTTTTTCTACATGGGCAAGAATGTTGTGTACGGTATCAACCTCAAACAAATTATCTACGCCTTGCAGCACACAAGCCAAACGCTCTAAGCCCATGCCTGTATCTATGTTTGGACGTTCCAAAAGCTCGTATTTGCCCTTGCCGTCTGAATCGAACTGGGAGAAAACCAAATTCCATACTTCCATATATCTGTCGCAATCGCAGCCTACCTTGCAATCGGCTTTACCGCAGCCGTAGCTTTCACCACGGTCGAAATAAATCTCGCTGCAAGGGCCGCAAGGGCCTGAGCCATGCTCCCAGAAATTGTCCTCTTTGCCAAATCGCACCATATTTGCCTCGGACACACCGATATCCTTCGTCCAGATATCCCATGCCTCGTCATCTTCGAGGTAAACGGATATATAAAGTTTTTCGGCAGGAATTTTTAACACCTCGGTAAAAAACTCCCATGCCCAAGCGATAGCTTCTTTTTTGAAATAGTCTTGAAAGCTGAAATTGCCGAGCATTTCAAAGAAAGTGCCATGGCGTGCGGTGATGCCAACGCGCTCTATATCCGGTGTGCGAATGCATTTTTGGCAAGTGGTTACGCGCTCACGCGGCGGAGTTTCCTGCCCTAAAAACCACTTTTTCATCGGCGCCATGCCCGAGTTTATTAAAAGCAGGCTGTTGTCGTTGTTTGGCACAAGCGGAAAGCTGCCCAAACGCAAATGCCCCTTGCTTTCAAAAAACGAGAGGAAAGCATCGCGCAGTTCGTTTAAACCCATGTATTCCATTATTTTACCCCTAATCTCTAACTATTTTTTTGCAAAAAGATAAGCCTCCGCCCCAAAAAGGGACGAAGACCGTTATGGTTCCGTGGTACCACCCAAATTGCGCATATAAATATGCGCCACTTACACTTGCATTAACGCTGCATGCACGTCCGACTGTTCATCGGAAGCTCCCGGGTGGCTTTGGCTTTTGACGGGAAAGCGTTTCAGCCGCGCACTTTCTCTCTGTATCCGCAAATTTACCATTGGCCCTATCATAGCTTTTGCAATATTACCATTACATTATAATTGTAAGCTGCGCAAAAGTCAACATCTTTGCAAAAGCACATCATCATAAAATTTACAAAAGCACATTATCAATACATTTGCATAGAGTTAATTATTAATACATTACATAAAGTTGATTTTTAAAGTAAGTTTCACGGTAGAAATTGATGTGAAATTTAGTAATTAAATTATTAGCCAGTTACATAATATATTACTCTGCAATATTTTGGCAAAGGCTTATGGTATTTGCAACTTTTGCAAATATTTTACAAGCTTCTTCGCTTTCGTGTGTGCCTTCGTCTAAAAGCACCACTATAATATATTGCGGGTTATTTGCAGGATAAAAGCCGGCAAACCATGCGTCCATCAGCTCTTTGCCGTCCTGCGCCATGCGCCCTGTCTGCGCAGTGCCTGTTTTACCGCCTGCGCCGCCCTCGCGCGGCATCGCCGCCTTGCCAAGCCCGTTTTGCACCACATTAACAAGCATATCACGCATTACCTCAGAGGTATACTCGCTTAGCACTGTGCGCTGCTGCGGCGCATACAGGCTGCGAGTAACGCAGCGCAGATACTCGTTTACTTCCCCCTCCACAAAGCTTGGTTCTATATATTTTCCGCCGTTTGCAAACAAATTCATAAATGCAGCCACCTGTAATGGCGTGCATAAAAGTTCCCCTTGCCCAAAGCTAATGGCCGCAAGCTGGCCTAAATCTGCCAAGGTTTGTTTGCTTGGCAAGTTTCCTTGCGCTGTTGCCATGCCGTTTGCCACATGGGTTGCCTCGCCAAAGCCTGCCGCCTTTGCCGTGTCGTGAATAATATCTCCGCCAAGGCGCAGACCTAAATCCACAAAATAGCAGTTGCAGCTTATTTCCAAAGCTTTTCGCATATCTACATCGCCATGGCCTTTGCCATAAGCACATTTGTACACATGACCGTTTACGTCTATAGCACCTGTGCAGTGATATACTGCGTTTGCCTCCACTCCGTTTTCAAGAGCAGTGGAGGCAATAAGCGGCTTAAATACAGAGCCTAAGTTAAACCTGCTGATACTGCGGTTTATAAACGGCGCATCTAGCGCATCAAGGCTTTTTTCCGGAGCTGACGGGTTAAACCTCGGCATGCTTACGCTTGCGCGCACACGCCCTGTATTGCAATCCATTACCACGATACTGCCTTTGTTTACACATTCCTCTGCTATGCCTTCGCAAATGCGCTGAATACGCATATCCAGTGTAAGCATCACACCGTTGCCGCTGCCTTTTGTGTCTATTTCCACAGGCGGCGCACCGTCTAAAACAGTGCCCGCGGCAGAGGTGTTGCCAAAAACTTCTTTGGTTGTAGATGCATTTTGCAAAAAACTGTCGAAAGCGTATTCGATACCTGCGCAGCCCTTATTATCTCTGTCTGTATATCCAATTAAATGCGGTGCTATCGCTAAAGGCGCGTATCTTTCATAGGAACGGTAAATGTATTTTGCATTAAAAACATTGTTTGTTACAGGTACCAAAAACGGCTCCATACGCTTTGTACCTGAATAAAGCAAGCTGCGCTGTTCGCTTGGCACACTGGCAAAAGCCTTGCGATAGTTTTCTCCACCGGGGGAAATAAGCGCATAATCTACAGCAGCTGTGTTTGTAATCTGTTTGAAATTGCAGTCAAAAATATTACCTCTTGCATTTCCAAGAGGTAAATTGAAGGTGCTTTGCTTCAAGGCCGCCTCACTGTACTCTTGGTTTGTGCATAGCATCATAAGCCGCCCTTGCAAAACTGCAAAAACAAATAATGAAAGCGCAAATATCGCAATAATACGTTTTTCTATGGCAAATTCACCTCAGCCGCATTAATTTTTAAAGTAAAACAACTCTTAATATAGCAACTTGTGCTTAATTTACCTTAATTTGAAAATTCCACATGTCAAGATAATTTGCTATATATTTGCTTTTGCATTTAAACTGTAATCATCTTTGATATATTCTTGCCTATTAACAACAATTTAAACTGTATTACTGTGCAAAAGCATCAAATTTACATTCTTTTAAATATCTATTTAAAAAAGTATTGACATTGTGCATAGTTTTTGATAATATAATAAAGCACTTCAAAAGTATCGCATGGGGGTTTAGCTCATCTGGTAGAGCGCTACAATGGCATTGTAGAGGTGACCGGTTCAAGTCCGGTAATCTCCACCACACATTTGGCAGTTGGCGAGCAAAGCGAGCCTATCCCCGCAGGGGACGCCAAAGGAAAAGCAGTTCATTTTTGCATCGAATAGATGCAAAAATGGGCTGCTTTTGTTTTGGTGCTGCCAAAGCGGTTCGCAGCGCAGCGGAGAACAGTCCTATCAAAAGTTGTTTTTAGCACAGCGCTAATCTTTGAGCCGCAAGGGTATCTATTACGTCCGGTAAACACAAAAAGGCTTATTTTCTGTTTAGAAAATAAGCCTTTTTATTTTATTTAATGGTATATTGGGCTATGAATATCCCTCTGTAGGGACACGATATATCGTGTCCGAAAACCGGACGCCATATATGTTCGAAAACCTAACGCCATGTATCACTGGAAACGGACGCCATGTATGGTCGAAAACCTAACGCCATGTATCACCAAAAAAGGACGCCACGTATGGTCGAAAACCTAACGTCATGTATCACCGGAAACGGACGCCATGTATGGTCGAAAACCTAACGTCATGTATCACCAAAAAAGGACGCCATGTATGGCCGAAAACCTGACGTCATGTATCACCGGAAACGGACGCCATGTATGGCGTCCCTACGGGTAAATTTCAAACAAACGAGATACAGTTATTTGCGAGCATCGTGGTACTAGACACTATATCTCACGGATTTCGTCGTATAGTTTTGCCATATCGTTTTTATCAAATATAACAGGCACAGGATATAAAGGGTTTGCCTCGCTTAGTGCGCGCGCTATCATGATATCGATATCCTTTGCATTTATTCCGCTTATTTTATTGGGAATATCCATGCTTTTATTCATTTCTTTAATAGCCATAATAAATTTATTCGCCTTAATATCTACGCTGTCGCGTTCTGACGTTATGCCGACAATGTCTGCAAGCCTTGCCAGTGGTTTATGCACCTTTGCGCCGTAATAATCCAGCACATGGGGCAAAATAACGGCGTTTGCCAAGCCGTGGGGCACATTATAAAAACCGCCAAGGGTGTGGGCTATCGCATGCACATTACCTACATATGCCCGTGTAAACGCCACGCCTGCAAGATATGATGCGTTTAGCATGTTTTCTCGCGCTGTGATGTCTTCGCCTTTTGAATATGCAGTGTAAATATTATCAAATATCAGCTTTACCGCCTTTTCGGCGCAAGCTATTGTTTCTTTGGTGTTGGCACTGCCGATATACGCCTCCACTGCATGCGTAAGCGCGTCCATGCCTGTGGCGGCGGTAATGTGCTTTGGCAAATTAAGTGTAAGCGATGGATCAAGCACGGCATAATGCGGAATTATCGAAATGTCGTTAATAGCATATTTTTCGTGGGTTTTGCTATTGGTGATAACGGCGGCAATTGTAGCCTCGCTGCCTGTGCCTGCTGTGGTGGGCACGGCAAAAATAAGGGGCGTTTTATGCATTATTTTTAAAAGCCCTTTCATTTGCGGTATGCTTTTATTAGGCCTTGCTACGCGTGCAGCTATGCCCTTGGCGCAGTCCATAGGCGAGCCGCCGCCAAAAGCTATAATGCCGCGGCAGCCGTTTGCATTATAAATTTTAAGTGCCGCCTCGATATTATCTATGGTTGGGTTTGGCACTGTTTCGCTGTAAACCGTGCAGATTACGCCCAAGGCTTTTAAATCGTTTATCAGCGTATCTGCAAGGCCGAGTGCCGCAATATGCTTACCTGTAACAAGCATAACATTGCAAATGCCTTTATCTTTAATAAGCTGCGCCAAACGGCTAAGAGAGCCTACGCCTGTTATTACCTGTGGCTTTCTCCAAGGCAAAACCCATGCCGCCATTTTAAAAACCGCCTGATAAATTCTGCAATAAACCTTGTACATAATGTTTTACCCCCACATTAATATAGCCATTTGTATTATTTGTAATTAATAAGCTGTTTGTTAAAATTGTTTTGCAAAGCAGTTTTAACCCTGCATGTGCGATAGCACGCACATTAAGATAAAGCTTTTTAATAAACAAGTCCGCAGACTTGTTTTATTAAAACTGCCGCCATGGTTTTAATAGTATCATATAAAAAGCATGATGTAAATATAATCGCAGATGCTTTTGAAACGTTAAAATCCGCCGTAACTTTACATATCACGGCGGATTTTACAGCATATTAACCTTATTCTTGTTTTAAACGCAAGGCGTAAGCTTTCGTTATTAAGACATGGCTATAAAAAGCTAAATTTTGCTTTTATTAAGCTTTCTCTGTTCCGAAAAGCCCATTTGCACTATCCACACATACGCCAAGGTTTTTGGCACCATTAAAACGCCTATTGCAGGCAGAGTATTTGCCCACAGAACTACAGGCACATACAAAGCAAACGACAATACTATCGCAAGCCACATAAAGCGAAACGCTTTATCATTATGCGCTTTTGCCTCTTTGTAAAACAGCACAATAATAACAATGCCCATAATTGCAAAGGGTATGTTGCGGTAAATGCCCCATGATACAGGTGCATCGTAAACGAGCCATTTGTTTTGCGGAAATAGGCATAGCACCACGCGCAAAACCGCCAATGCATAAATGCTTACGGTTAAGCCTGTTTTACCTGTAATTTTGTATCTTTCTCGCCAAATATGATACAGTATCACGTAGAATATCGTCATGGTTATTGACGTAATAAGCTTGCCTACGCCGAGTGCGGCGGCGTTTGCCTCAAGGCCGTCTGTCCATAGCGACCATGCGCGCGGAATAAGATGAAAAGCATCTCCGCTGCCAAGCAGCACCGCCATAAGCCCGAACATAAAGTATTGCTTTGTGCCCTTTGCATTTTTCATCATAATAATACCTGCTATTACCACACCTACAAGGTAGCATGCGTCGAAAATAGTTTCCATTAATGCCTGCATAAATTTTCCTCCTGTTTATATAATGAACGTTGTTCATTTAAAATTATAATAAAAACCATATTGTATATGGCTGATATTCAAAGATTTTGCCGGTTAGTTTACATGCTGTGATAAAAAGCTTATTTGTTATTTGTTATTTGTTATCCGTTACTCGCTTAATATTTTATTAAGCACCTTTTTGAAAAGCGAAAAATCTTGTTCGCCTTCTCGCAACATCATAAGCATGATTTTAAAAATTAAACTTGCCAGTTTTTCGCGCTCTGCATCGCTATAGTTTAATGACGCCGCCTTGTTTTTATTAAGCGACAGCAAAACTATATTGTACACTTGCGCAAGATACGCTTTTTCTTTTGCTCTGCCGACGTTTTTTTCGTCTTTGGAAAGCATGGCCAGCTGCGAGAGCCAATCGGATTTAAAGGAATTCAGAAATTGCAAAAGCTCGAAATAAATGTATTCGAGATTAGCCTCAAAATCCATGGTATGCAAAAGATTAATATTGATATTCGCAAATGCATCTTGCCAAAACATTGCAACTATATCTGCAATTAAATCCCCTTTAGTGGGATAGTAATTGTAAATTGTGCCAAGGGCAACACCTGACGCCTTCGCAATATCACGCATATTGATATTTGAAACGCCTTTATCAATAGCAATTTCCCGTGCATTTTCGAGGATATGTTGCTTCATGTTTTTAATATTCGCCACAAAGTCACCGCCAAACTGAACATTGTTCATTCGTATATTACCACTGCTTAATATTTTTGTCAAGCAGAATATTTGTTTTTTATTTGCGATATGTTATAATCGTTTATATACTGCAAATAAACGTATATCTGCGGCTTATATTTTGTGTGGGAGGGATATTTTATGAGGATTGTATGCGGCGGTAAAGGCTTTGCAAAGCATTTTAAAATGAAGGAAAAAGACGCCATTGAGCTGATGCGCAATATAGACAAGGAAATAAATATTTTCGGTGAAAAGGCACAATTTATATGTAATGAAATTGGCGATGGTAATCTAAATTACGTTTTTCGCATAATTGATACCGCTACGGATAAATCGGTAATCATTAAGCAATCCGACGTTCTTACGCGCTCCGGGCAAAACCCTCTTGATACCGACCACAACCGTATTGAAGCCGAGGTACTGGATATACAAGGAGCAATTGCGCCGGGGCTTGTACCGAAAGTATATGCATATTGTGCCGAGATGTGCTGCGTAATAATGGAAGATTTGCGTCATTTTGAAAATATGCGTCATGCCCTTACAGCGCACAAAATTTTCCCGCATTTTGCAGAAGATATATCTGGATTTATGGCTGATACACTGATTAAAACCACAGATTGTGTACTTGCGCCAAGGGAAAAGAAAAGGCTAGTAAAACGCTTTGTAAACCCCGATTTGTGCGACATTACAGAGCGGCTTGTATATACTAACCCATATACCGATTACGGCAAGGATAATATTCTTTTTACGCCGAATGAAATATTTTTGAAGCACGAGCTTTACGAAGATACAACGCTAAGGCTTGAGGTTGCAAAGCTAAAGGAACAGTTTAAAACCAAGGCTCAAAGCCTGCTGCATGGCGATTTGCACACAGGCTCTGTAATGATAAACCAAGAAAAAGCCATGGTGATAGATCCTGAATTTGCTTTTTACGGTCCATGCGGCTATGATGTGGGTAACATTGTTGCTAATATGATATTTGCATGGGTAAATGCCGAGCTTACAATGGCACAGGGCGAAGAAAAGCAAAGGTTTTTAGCCTGGGCAGAGGAAACAATCAGCCAAATTATAGATTTATTCCGCGTAAAATCCATGAATATACTTATAAACAGCACTGGCGATATTATGGCGAAAACCGAAGGCTTTGCCGAATGGTATATATGCGATATTCTTGCAGATGCCGCAGGCGTGTGCGGTTTAGAGCTGAACAGACGCATTATAGGCGACTCCAAGGTATCGGACATTGCCGATATACAAAATGCCCATACCCGTGTGCTTGCAGAGCGCATTTGTGTGTTGTGCGGCAAAGCGCTTATTTTAGGCAGATATCAAGCCTTTAAAAGCGGAAGCGATTATGTGGACATTATTAAAAAAACGCGTGACACCGTTTATAAGCTATATAGATAGGTGTAAAACTCGCGAGAACTGAATAGTCAAGGCGTTCCCTACAATGCAAAACGAAGTGTCGATTTTAAGGAAGTGTAATTATGATGAGAGCCGACGCAGGGCTTGCCTTTATGCTGCAATACGAAAACGTGGCGTGGTACGAAAACGGCAAGGTGAGAATATTAGATAGGCGCATTTACCCTTTGCGCACAGAATATGTAACATGCGAAACCTACGAAGAAGTGGCGCAAGCTATTGCAGACATGGTAACACAAAGCGCAGGGCCATATACCGCCGCTGCAATGGGCATGGCACTTGCAGCATATGAGGCAGTGCATAAAAGACCGATTGATATTATAGAGTATATGACAAAAGCTGCTTACACCCTTTCCCATGCGCGCCCCACTACTGCCGATAAGATGCAAAGCATTACAAACGGCGCATTAGCAGTAATAGAACAGTCGTTAGAATACGGTAAAAGCGACAATGAAATGATAGATGCTGTGTTTAACTATGCACTTAATTATATTAATAATAATTATATCAAATATACCGCAGTAGGAAAATATTTAGCTAATAAAATTCCTTATAATGGCACGTTTATGACGCAATGCTTTGCAGAAACTGTGATAGGCACTACCTTGCGCCACTGCCAAAACGCAGGCAGCCAAGTGAAGATGATTTGCCCCGAAACTCGGCCATATTTTCAAGGCTCACGCCTTACGGCAAGCGTAGGTTTTGATATGGGATTTGATGTAACGGTTATTACCGACAATATGCCTGCCTATGTTATGCAGCAAAAGCATGTGGATTTATTTACATCTGCCAGCGACGTGATAACCATGGACGGACATATAATAAATAAAGTAGGAACCTTTCAAATTGCACTTGCGGCGGCTTATCACGGCATACCCTATTATGTAACAGGTACGCCAAGCCCCACGCACCCCAATATAACAAGTGTTAAAATAGAACAGCGCAACCCAGATGACGTGTTATACGCTATGAACACTAAGGTAACAATGGACGGTGTAAAAGGATATTATCCCGCCTTTGACATCACACCTCCAAAGCTGTGCGACGGTGTAATAACCAATAAAGGGGTTTTTGCTCCCCTCGATTTAAAAGCATATTTTGATAAAAATTAGCCCAAAAAACGCCAAGGTATTCTTGCACATTGAAAACCTTGGCGTAATTCCTTTTTATTGGTGGCTACCACAACATTTGACAAAGAGCAAAAAAAACAGGCTGTTGCATATGCAACAGCCTGTTTTGTAATTTGTTTTGCTGCAAGGTTTATTTTGCTGCAAGCTCTTTGCGACATTCTCCGCATACGTTACGGCCATGGTGTGTTGTAATGTCGTTTGCGCTACCGCAAAAAACACAAGCGGGCTGATATTTTTTCAAAATAATATTATCCGCATCTACATAAATTTCAAGAGCGGAATCTTTATCTATATCCAGCACTCTGCGCAATTCTATGGGCAGAACGATGCGCCCTAAATCGTCAATTTTCCTTACAATTCCCGTTGATTTCATATTAAACGTCCTTCTTTCTACTTAGTGTACAACAAGTATACAATAGGTGCCATAAAATGTCAATACATGTTGTAAAAAGAATATATGAAGGTTTTGTGAACATTTAAGTGTAGTGTTTTTGTTGGAATATGCATAATTGTGCTATTACAATTGCAAGAAGCCTACTTTTTTATACACTTTGTTGATTGTACGTTTCGCAATGTAAGAGGCTTTTTCTGCGCCCTCACGCAAAACATTATCCAAATATTCTTTTTCGTTTAGAATACAGTTGTATTCTTTTTGAATAGGGATAAATGTATCTACGATGCTTTGCGCAACAGCAAGCTTAAAATCTCCGTAGCCTTTGCCGTCAAACTCTTTTTCTATCGCGGCATTATCTTTGCCTGTCAGCACGGAATAAATACTCATTAAATTGGTAACGCCCGGTTTATCGTCACTTGCATATACCCTTGCCTCGCTGTCTGTAACTGCGCGCTTTAGCTTGCGCACAATGGTATCGGCATCGTCCAGCATCAGCACATAGCCGTTTTCGTTTGCATCAGATTTGCTCATTTTCTTTTCAGGCTCTTGCAGGCTCATAATTTTAGCACCTGTCTTAGAAATATATCCCTCAGGCACGGTGAATGTGTCGCTATATGACGAATTAAACCGCTGTGCAACGTTGCGCGCAAGCTCTAAATGCTGCTTTTGGTCAATGCCAACAGGCACTAAATCTGCATTATATATTAAAATATCGGCAGCCATCAGCACAGGATAGGTAAAAAGACCTGCGTTGATATTGTCGGGGTGCTTTACACTTTTGTCTTTAAACTGAGTCATGCGCGACAATTCGCCAAACTGGGTACTGCAAGAAAGCACCCATGTAAGCTCGGCATGGCTTGGCACATGGCTTTGCACAAAAAGCGTGCTTTTTTCCGGTGAAATGCCACAGGCAAGCAATAATGCCGCCGCCTCACGGGTTTTGCGGCGCAAATCTGCCGGATTTTGCTTTACGGTAATTGCGTGCATATTAGCTATCATATAAAGACATTCATATTCGGCTTGCAGCTTATCCCAATTGCGCACAGCACCCACATAGTTGCCAAGTGTAAATGTGCCTGTAGGCTGAATACCCGATAATATGCGCTTTTTTTGTGTTGTTTCCATGTACTTGTCCTCACAATTATATTATTTTACTTTATAATGTATATATTATACTCTATTAAAAAACTTTTCGCAATTGACAAAAGACAGCTATATGTATAAACTATATAGGTACACAAAATTTATTGACAAATGAGGAGAATAACAATGGCTTCTAATATAGTGCGCACACGTTTTGCGCCAAGCCCTACGGGCTATATGCATGTAGGTAACCTGCGAACTGCCCTATACGCTTATTTAAAAGCGCGCAGTGCAGACGGTACATTTATTTTACGTATTGAAGATACCGACCAAGAGCGTCTTGTAGACGGTGCTGTGGATATTATTTATAATACCTTGCGCGAAACAGGCCTTACATGGGACGAAGGGCCTGATATTGGCGGCGATTACGGCCCATATGTGCAATCTGAGCGCATGGGCATATTTAAGGGCTATGCTCAGCAGCTTGTTGAAAACGGCTCTGCTTATTATTGTTTTTGCGAAAAAGAGCGTCTTGAAGAAATGCGCGCTGTACAAAAAGCAAGCGGACAGGCGCCCCATTACGACGGGCATTGCCGCAATTTGAGCGAGGCAGAAGTAAAAGCAAAATTAGACGCAGGCGCGCCCTATGTAATTCGCCAAAAAATGCCGCGCGAGGGCAAGGCTGGCTTTGACGATGTGGTATACGGCTACATTGAAGTAGACGCAAGCGAGCTTGACGACCAGATATTGATAAAGGCAGACGGCATGCCCACATATAACTTTGCAAACGTAGTAGACGACCATTTAATGGGCATTACGCATGTTATCCGCGGCTCTGAATATCTTTCAAGCACGCCTAAATATAATTTGCTATACGAAGCATTCGGCTGGGAAATACCCACATATATTCACTGCCCACCTGTAATGAAGGACTCGCAAAATAAGCTATCCAAGCGTAACGGCGACGCAAGCTATCAAGACCTTGTGGCCGCAGGATATCTTACCGAGGCTATATTAAACTATATTTTGTTGCTTGGCTGGAGCCCTAAGGGCGAAAAGGAAATTTTTAGCCTTAGCGAGATGATAGAAGTATTCGACGAAAGCGGCATTGGCAAAGCACCTGCTATTTTTGACGTGCAAAAGCTGCGTTATATTAACGCCGAATACATTCGCGCTTTATCCCCTGAAGCTTTTTATGAAAAAGCAAAGCCGTATATGGACACAGTGGTAAAAACCGATTGTGACAGGGCACTGCTTTCAAACGTATTGCAGCAACGCTGTGAGGTATTAAGCGATATCCCCGAGCAGATAGATTTTATAGACGAGCTGCCCGACTACGATTTAGCCATGTACGAAAACAAAAAGATGAAAACCAATAAAGAAACCTCTAAACAGGCACTCACGGACATTCTGCCTGTTTTGGAAGGTATCGAAAGCTTTACCAAGGACAATATCCACACGGCATTGTTTGCGCTTATTGAAACACTTGGCGTTAAAAACGGCATAGTGCTATGGCCCTTGCGTGTGGCGGTATCCGGCAAACAGTTTACACCCGGCGGCGGCATAGAGCTTGCGGCAATTATCGGCAAAGAAAAAACAATTGCGCGCGTTAAACACGCTATTGAGCTTTTGTAACTCTTAATAATTCGATATATCGCATTATACACCACAAATCCCCTTGCAGAAACAGACATGTTACTGCAAGGGGATTTTCTATAATATAAGTATCTTATGCAAAGTGGGTGTAAATTATGCAGGCAAAAATAAAAAAAGATTATTTACTTAAAACGCTGAAAAAGATTGCGTCAGACATGCTGCCTATCGCTTGGCAGGCAGCCATGTTTGGCATTGGGTTTTTGTGCGCCGCGGCACCTGTTTATGGCGAGCTGCGCCCTTTGGGGCTTGCGTTTGCGGCGGCGGTAATAAGCACATGGGCTTTGTCCGCAGCGGCAGGAGCCGCACTTGGGTACGCCATTACTCTTGATATTACCACTGCCGCCCCATATCTTTGTGCAATATGTATCGTTGCACTGGTGCGTACATTTACAGCGCAAAAAAGGCAAAAATTTTCGCCTATGATACCTGCCGCTATAGGTGCGCTGGGCTTATTTATCACAAAAGCCGTGCTTTGCCTTGCCCTGCGGCTTGGCGGAATAGGGGCTATTACCACTGCGGCGGAATGTTTAATGGTAATAGGCATTGCTTATTTATTTATGGATATGTTTAAAGCGTACTCGTCCATACAAAAAGGCATTGCAGATACCTGCCTTATCTTCGGCTACATGATAATGCTGATTGCTTTGGCACCGTACAATATATTTGGGCTGCAATTAGCGCGTATTGTGGCAGGGATTTGCCTTTTATCCACGGCGTGCAAGGGCGACCAAAAAGCCACGGCAATGCTTGGCGTGGCAGGCGGCGCGGCGCTTTTGGCAGCTTCGCCGTCAAATGCTTTTGCCGCCCTTGGCATTGCCGCCGGCGCACTTGCCGCAAGCTGCTTTGTACCCGGTGAGCGCATAGGCGCGGCACTTGTTTATTTTGCGGCAGGCATTACAGGCGCTGTGGCTGCGCCAAGCGCGGAAAAGGGGCTATTACTAGGAGTGGAGCTATGTGTATCGGGAATAATGTTTTTGCTTATTCCACATAAGTTTTTACGCGCAAGCACGCCAAAGGAGGACGGCGAAGCGCGGCGCGCCGCCGCTACAGAGCTATCTGCCCGTGTGGAGGAGCTTGCGGCATCTTTAAGCTCTATAGGGCAAACAATAGGTAAGGTATGTGAAAAGTTGCCAAAAAAAGGCGAAAGCTATGCAGACGCTTGTAATAACGTGGCAGACGGTGTGTGTGCCCATTGCAACAGACGCATTTTTTGCTGGGTAGATTGCTATTCCGACACCATAAGCGCACTACAAGGCGCTTTGCCCATACTTGAAAGCGACGGCTGTATGACGCAGGACATGTTCCCCTCTGTGCTTTTGCACAGATGCCATAGCCCGGCAAAGCTGGCGGCGGGGCTTACGCAGGAATACTGCGCTTGGCAGGCAAGACGAAGCGAATATACGCGCGGTGAGATGATGCGCGAGGCACTTACAGAGCAATATTGCTCTATTGCCGCCGCTTTGGAGGGCTTTGCAAAAGAGCTTTGGAACGAGGAAGCACCAGACAAAAAAAAGGGTGAGCGTCTTGAAAGCCTTATGCTGTCTATCGGTGCACAGCCCCTTTGCACACGTGTGGCGCAAAACCGTGACGGACGTATGCACGCCACTGTAAAGCTGCCGCGGCTTATGTTTACAGACAAGGAACTGGGCATTATAACAAACGAAGTTACAGACATTTGCCGACGCCCTCTCTCCCCTTGCGTTTGCACCCATACAGGCGGAGTAACCACACTGGATTTTTACGAAAAGGCTTTGCTTGAGCCTGTATTTGCCTTTCATGCCATAGCCGCCGAAAGCGGTGTATGCGGCGACGCTGTGCGCACCCTTTGCGACGGACACGGCATGGCGCATGCGCTTTTATGCGACGGCATGGGCACGGGCAAAGCGGCAGCGGTAGACGGGCATATGGCGGCAAGCTTAATGGCAAGGTTGGTGCAGGCAGGCTTTGGTGCCGCGGAAGCTGCACGCCTTGTAAACGTGGCACTGGCACTAAAAAGCAGCGACGAAGCAGGTGCCGCGCTTGATGTATTGTCTGTAAACCTGTATACGGGAAACGCCAGCTTGTTTAAAGCAGGCGGCGCGCCAACATTTTTATTGAGAGGCGGTAAGGTGATGCGCCTTGGCGAAGAAAGCCTACCTATAGGCATATTAAGCGGTGTAATAGGCAAAGAGTGCAAGTTTAAATTCTGCGCAGGAGATATCGCCATACTGGTATCGGACGGAGCAATAGAAAGCGGCGAGGATTGGCTTTGCCAGCAACTTGAGCTTACAAGCCTTGACGAGCCGAATATTATCTGCGTTAAAGCTGCCGAGGCGGCGGCAAGACGCAGCACAGGGCATAGCGATGACATCAGCGTGGTTGCGCTACAGCTAAAAGCAGTATAGCCTATTATGTCATATTAATAAGACTGGGCTAACGCCTTGTTCATTAAAAACTTATCTTATGTGCGTGCTATCGCAAATGCACAATTAAAACAGGTCTAAAGCATTATTTATTAATAAACTTATCTTACGTGCTTGTTACCACATATCAAGGTTAAAACGCAGCATAAGTTTTCTCTTTTTCGTCAAAGTTTTCCTACTGTGCGCATATATTGTCGCAAGACGTGGGGGCTTTGAATATAATGACGATAGAAGGGCAATCGCCTTTCTTGAATTATATTGAAAAGGAGAGATATTATGGCAAATGTATCGGGGTTTGTTTATTACAGCCCTACACGTAATGCCGTTCCCGGCACAGGGCTAAAAAACATACCTGTCGCCCTTTATAACACCGGAACAGGCACAGGCGTTGTTGCATTAACAGACGCAAGCGGTGCTTATCAGTTTACTAACGTACCCGCCGGCAATTACAAAATTATCGAATCATGGGGAACGCCCGGCGTTTTAACGCCTGTTAGCTTTGCCTCAGCAGTGCCAATGGCGATACCACCTGAGGTAGAGCCGCCGCTTTCTGTAGTAACGGTGCCTACACCGCCTTTGGCAGATGCGCTTGACGCAGTTACGCCAAATTTGCTTAATGTAACAGTTGCCGCCGCAGACCTAACAAACCTAAACTTTTATGACGGGCCTGTTGGCAATAAGCCGTTAACCCTTGCAGGTGTAACCACCGTTGGGCCAAACCTTATTACCGCCGCAGACAATGGCACATGGGGCACTTACCCCGCCGGCACACCCACAAACACCACTGCCGGTGCCGTAGCACCATATCCCGGAGTAACACCCGGATTTACCTACACGAACAATCTTATACCAAACGACGGCTTTTACAACGTGATGAATATGCGCGTAAACGGTTATCCTTGGTGGAACGTTTCCGACCATACCACAGGCCTTGAAACAGGACGGTATATCACTGTAAACGGCTCTAACCCAGGCTCTGTTATTTTTACACAGCCCGTAAGCGTTACGCCGAATACGTCTTATGGCCTAACGGCGTGGATAGCAAACCTTATAAACGCAAATGGCTTTGCCAACCCTATGCTTGCCCTGCGTGTGCTTGGCAGCGACGGCAGCACTATTTATTTCCAGAACGTAAACGCCATTCCTGCCACTCCTGCACAGCCTGTGTGGTATCAAAACGGATTTTTATTTAACTCAGGCACATTCAGCAACATTACAGTGCAAATTTTAAGCCAAGGCCCTGCTGCCGTAGGCAACGATTATCTTATTGACGATGTACGCTTATTTAGAGTAACTATCGAAAATCTGCTTACTATCAAGAAAACAGCTACACCTGCGGTAATCCACCCCGGTGACGACGTAACATTTACGGTAAAGGTAACCAACAATTCAGCTGTATCAACATTAAACCCCGTTACCTTTAAAGATGTGCTTGATCCAACGCTTACATTTGTACCCGGCAGTGTTACTGTAGACAGTATTCCAAACGGCGCAGCAAACCCAAATACAGGCTTTTCGCTTGGCAGCATGGCACCGCTTACTTCGCACACTGTGGTGTTCCACGCAACTGCTCTTGCAGGCGCATCTCCTGTTAAAAACATAGCAACAGGCGCTTATCCTATATCCGTAAGCGCAAACGGCGACTTAATTTTAAACACTGTAGAGAGTAACCCTGTGTTTTTACGCCGTCCTCTATACAATTTCAGCAGACCAAGCACCGATATAGCCCAGTCCATAGCTTATGGGCAGGCAGGTTTATCTCATATTTTAAACGCCGAGGGCGAAAAAATCCAAGCGATGCTTGCCATTCCAAACGTAACCGCGGCGGAGCTTCTTGCCGTAAACAATAGCGTGCAAAGCATGGTAGACAGTATCAGCATGCTTGAATGTATCATGAAGCAAAAGCTAAAGACTATTCAAAACCAATTAGTTGGATATCAAACATTTTAAATTAACATTAAGCTAAGAAAGAAGGAAATATTATGTCAATGCCTGTAATTGTACCCGGCACCGGCACTACGGCGCAAGCCATTAACGACCTTATCGAATCTGTTGCTCTTGAGCAAACAGGTTTATCTCATATTTTAAACGCTGAGGGCGAAAAAATACAAAAATTTCTCGCAATTCCCGGCGTTACGCCGTCACAGCTTTTAGCAGCAAACGCATCTGTGCAAGCCACTGTCGGCGCAATTAGCAATCTCGAAATGATACTGCAAGGCAAGCTTGGGCTTTTTGCAGGGGAAATAACAGCATAGGTACAGCATTTATCAAAATGCCATACC
>JAVWZM010000010.1:0-42924 GCA_036661035.1 Oscillospiraceae bacterium | reverse complement strand
CAATACAGCCATCTGTGGATACGCCTACTTGGTAATCTTCAAGGCGGCAGCATCGGCGGCGCACACGACGGTGAAATCATGGCTCCCGGCATCGGCGGCTCCGGCGTGCTTGCGTGGCCGTTGCCAATTGCAGGAAGTATCAGTTCTCCTTTTGGTTATCGCAAAGACCCATTCAGTGGCAAATGGAGTTTCCATCGTGGTCTTGATATTGCAGCGCCCAACGGCACACCAATTCTCGCCGCCGCAGATGGCATCGTAGTGGTTGCCAACGCAACCGATTCTTGGGGCTATAGCTGGGGCTACTATGTAAAAATTCAACACCCTAAAGGCATGACAACGCTGTATGCACATTGTTCTGTCATCGCCGCAAGCGCAGGACAGCAGGTGCAAAGAGGCGAGGTGATTGCCTATGTTGGCAACACAGGAGCTTCTACCGGCAATCATTTGCATTTTGAGGTTACAGATGATGGTAGACTGGTAAATGCGCTGAACTATTTTACAGCGTAGCGTAATGTTCAATACGGAAAATTTGAATACTACAATAAAACACGTAAGCTTCGTAGCGGTTTGAGAGTCCGCTATGAAGCTTACGTTAAAATAACAAGTATTTTCACATTTTTTGTTTTTTTATAGAGCCTTCTTTATGCGCGAAATTTCACTTCACCTCATGTCGCTTATAAAAAATTATAACTGCTATGCAGCATATTATCGATAATAGTGAAACTATAAAGATGATTGCCGGAATCTGAGGTATTGACAATCCAGCAATATCATAAACCTCATAGGTATCAAAAAAGCGCAAAGGAGTAACCATGTCTATCGGTAAAAATTCAATCCATTTTTCAGCGTGTACATCAATCAACATATTTGGTAATATTCCGACTAGAAATATGCCACCTGCCACAGCAAGTGTACTAAACGCATTACGGCATAGTACAGATGAAACCATTGTGAAACAGGCAATCAACGTTTCTGCAATTAGCATAATTCCAATCATTGCAAAGGTTAGTTGTCCAAAGGTCATATAGTGCATGTAGTAGCAATACTGATTAGTCATTTGGATAAACTGACTCCATCCTGAAAATCCAAAAACAATTCCACTGAAAACAAACTGCATCAAATACATTAGGAGTGTAATTCCAACCGTGAAAATAAACACACTTACGATTTTCGCCAGCAACATCTGTGTTTTTCCAAGCTTAGCACTATACAAAAGCGCATCTGTTTTATATTGATATTCATCACAAAATACAGGTGCCACACCAACAATGACAAGAAGTGTAATGAAAAACCCTAAAAAAAGATTGCTGTTTTCAACGGCTTTGCAAAAGCCTTCTGCCCAACCAAAATAAAGGGGTTCTCCAAGGCTCGGAAACATTTCGCCAAGTGTTTTGATGCTATTATCAGGGTTAAATGCTTTTTGCAGCAAATATTCTACAGGACCAAATTGGGCAATGCTTTTCGTATAGTTTTCTCCCTCAAGAATAGCAGTTTGCAATTCAGTGGCATAATTAGTAAGTTTCGCATCCGTCCATATACCCTCATAAGCCTTTGTGTATTCCTTATTAAGGCGAATTGCATCAATCCCGGTAACCCATTCTGATTGACTGGATAGCTCGGGGTTTCGGTAACGCTCTTTCCACGCAAAATATGTTGTATCAAAAATTGGTGAAATTAATCCAATAAACAAAACAAAAGACATTAGTACACCTAAAAGCACCAAAAAAAGTGGGCGGAACACAATTTTTTTTAATTCATTCTGAATCAGTCTAATCACGTACTTCACCTTCTTCTGTAAAATAATAAAGGTAAACATCTTCTAAATTAGCGGGAACTTCAAGCGCCGTTGCATGCGGTTTATTTTTTGCTATTAATCTTAACCGAACATGATTTTCTTCCAGATATTGATTTACTATAGAATAGTTTTGTACCAAGATCTTGCTTTCGTCAACACTGGTGTTGCACTCCCACACGCGTATTCCCGATTGCGAAATAATATTGCTTGGACTATTCGAAAAGAGTATTCGCCCTTGCTTCATCATGATAATGTGATTTGCAATACATTCAACATCTGATACGATATGTGTGGACAACAGTACCAAGCGACCACTGCTATAATCGCTAATCAGATTGCGAAACTTAATTCGCTCTTTCGGGTCAAGTCCTGCAGTTGGTTCATCAAGAATCAAAATCTCTGGGTTGCCCAGTAATGCTTGCGCAATTCCAAGTCGACGAATCATACCACCCGATAAAGTTTGTATTTTTTTGTTCTGAACATCCGCTAAATCAAGTTTACATAAAAGCTGTTGTGTTTGTTGTGTGGCAAAACGGCGAGGGATTCCTTTGACCTGTGCAAGATACAGCATAAATTGTTTTGGCGTATATGAGGGGTAAAATCCAAAATGCTGTGGAAGATATCCAATTTTCTCAAGGTAATCGGAGCCAAGAGTTGTAATATTTGTGTCGTTCCAGTTTACATCTCCATTGCTTGGCATTTGCAGCCCACAAATCATGCGCATTAAAGTTGTTTTTCCTGCACCATTAGGACCTAATAATGCGTATACTCCTTTTTCTAGCGTAATGTTCACATTGCTTACTGCGGTTTTGTCACCAAAATTTTTGCACAAATTATGTGTTAAAAGAGCCATAATCTAATTTCATCCTTTCCGGTTTGAGATGAGAGACAAATTGAATTGCGATAACTACTGTACCGATTGTAAAGAACAAAAGAAGTCCTCCCCAAATAATGTCCGTGTTGATCATTAAAACAATCTGTTTATCTCCGACAAGGGTAGCACTTAAAAGTCCAATAACGATTGGAGAAACGAGGCATAAAATTTGATTCATTCTATTTCGTTGAAGACTAAGCACAAAAAAGGTGATTGCACACGAAAATTCAAATGGAACAACCAAATATAACAAACTTTGTATTATGCCAAGCTGCACATTACTTAAAGCACAAATACTTGCTATCATCATAGCGTTAAAAACACCAATGACTGTCAATCGTGCAGTTACCAGTTGTGATAAGGAATACGCTCCCACGCTTTCTAGCTCACTCATCCCATAATAATCACTCTTTAGTATTTGTGGAGCAAAAAGCGAAATGAGTGCAGGACCAATTGTGCATAAAAGGAATGACAGGTTTTCATTATTGTTGCTTTTCACGAACATTCCACATAGAAAAAGAGCTAATACAGCCAAAATGCTTGCTAGCGTCCACACAAAGGGCGAAAAATATGTTAGCTGCATTTTTACAGCATAAAAAAATGAGTGCTGACGTTCAACAGGTTTTTTTTGTTCCTGTTTTGCTAAGGAAATACACAACGCCAGCTTATCTTCTTTGAATTCCGGCAGAAGCAATTTGTTTCTTTCAAGACTCATTAACGAACACATCCTTTCCAATCATTTCGCGCATAGACACAAGCGCACGGTAAAGTCTTGATTTGATTGTGTTTTGTGGACAAGATATTAGTTTGGAAATTTCTTTCAAACTAAATCCATCTAAATAATGTAGAACAACCACCTCACGTTGCTGCACAGGTAGTTTCCTAAGCGCTTCGTCAATAATTCCTTTTAATTCGATTTGTTCATAAATTTCAGTGGCTGATATTTTTGCAAATTCAATTTCTTCCTCACTTACCAACTCGAAATTGTGATTTTTTCTGTAATAATCATTGCAGGCATTTACTGCTATGGAAAACAGCCAACTTTTAAACTGGCCTTTGTCATGATATAGCGCAAGGCTTTTTGTCATTTTAAAAAATACATTTTGTGTAATATCTTCGGCGGTCATTTGATTTAAAGTACGCCTATAGCAAAATGTGAGAATAGGGCGATACCAAAAAGAAATTAATTCTTCCAAAGCTTGTTCGCTTCCAAGTTGTGCATTAAGAATTACATTGCTGTCCGTCACATTTTGCTCTCCTTTCAATTTTAAATTAACAAATATATAGATGTTGCTAGTTTGGCATATTTAATATAAGGATGCAACTTTTGTTTTCATAAAAAGTCCAGCAAAGCTCACCTCAGAGCCATTCGCTTAATCTATATACTAGATTTGATTACAGTGTCATTAGCAATAATACGTTTCATGTCGTTGGCCAAAATGAAAAGCAGCGATAAAAGCATGAAGGCTAAATAAACTGTACTAATTGGTTGCGTTCCAAAAAGATACATTACGTACACACAAAATGACGAGCCTACGACAATCATTGGTACATACCAACGAGCAGGTTGAATAAAAAAGAAAATCACAGACAAGATATCGGCTAAATAAAAATAACGTTCGTGCATGTGCGGCAAAAAAAACGGAACGAAAAGCGAAGAGAACAAAGCAAAATGAACTATCAAATTATTTGACATGGGAAAATGCAAAGTATAAACAAAATAGATAAGAAGTAAGAATAGCGTCAAAAACACACAGATACCGGAAACACTAATACTTAACAGAAATGAATTGGCAGGAAATAATGCGTAAAGGTTAGGCGCATTCATTGACAGTGAATAATAGCTGGCGGCTTGATTAAAGTATATCAGACCAATCTCAAAGATGCTTCTACCAGCAATCATTGCTGGGATACCAGTTGCAAAGTAAATAAGAGGAATATATAAGAGTTGACTGAGACGAACACGCTTTTTAATAATTAGCAAACATATAAAGGGAAAGAAAAATATTGCTTGAAGCTTAAATGCAAACGCAACGGCATATGCCACCATACTTTTGCGAGGTTCATTTAATAACGCATAATATAGACAGGCTAGAAGTGCCCCAGTATAAATACTGTCAGACTGCGACCATGCAGCGCTATTTAATAAAACTGTAGGTAACATTAAAATAAGTGAAAAAGAAAATAAGGCTTTTTTGCTGCTTTGTGTTGTGAAAAAAATAATTTTCATTCCAAACACAGCCATAATAAAATCTGCCACGCACGAAATTGTTTTGATTAAATATAAACTATTGATAGGAATATAGGTTAATAGCGCCATCAATAAAATGTAAATTGGGGAATAATCTCCAATCGAATGCCCTATTGCCATAATTCCGCCATTCGCTTTTAGTTCTTCAAACCACGCACTTAAAAACTGTGCATAATCTCCGGAGGCAAATGGAAATAGCGCAAAGCGTGCGACAACCGCTAAAAGCGAGATAAACCCATATATATATTTTTTTTGCGACAGTTTATATTTATTGTTATTCACACCTTTATCCTCACATTCAGTTTATTAAAACATGTTTCATAAACTATAACGTAATATTAGTTCAGAATGGGTGCATGGATTTTCTCAAATTGTTGCTTTTTTTTGGCGATTATAGAAATTAAAATATTCTCCACGTTGCTTAAGCAATTCAGTATGCGATCCATCTTCTAAAATCTTCCCATTCTCAAGAAAAATAACACGGGTACAATACTCCGCCAAGTTAAGATGATGCGAAACAACGATCACCGTCTTTTCATCAGGAATTGATTGTAATCTATTTAATAAAAACTGTTGTTCCTGTACATCTAAATTTGAAGATGGCTCGTCGAATATTAAAACTTCTGTGTTTTGTTTTTGAAATGCACGCTCAAGGCCAATTCTTTGCCACTCGCCTCCAGATAGCTCTTTTGCGTTTTTTTCTAACTGTCCCAAGTTTGTTTCAACACTTATTGAATGATCTTTTAGATATTGTGTGAAATCTTGATTATATGTACTATTGTGTTTGCCGCAAGATACATTTTCAGCTACAGACAGTTGAAATCGGATAAATGTTTGAAAAAAACAACTGATTTTATTTCGATAAGTCATCAATACGCTCTTTATAGGTAATTCATTGACAAGAATTTGGCCTGAAGTTGCTGTATAGATTCCTAACAACAAATAAAGCAGAGTGCTTTTTCCACTCCCATTGCGACCAACAATTAATATCCGCTCACCTTTTTTTATTGAAAGGTTAAGCTGTTTAATAGTATTTTCTTCGGAATTCCGGTATTTGTAACTCACATTAACAAAATCAATTTTTTCAAAAGAGCTAAAGGATTGAGAATCTTTTTCTGGCTCACAAGGTAGTTTCTTAAGAGCTATCCAATCACATAAATAATTAGTGAAACTGTCTGCGCCTGCAATTTGTCCCAAAAGCGAATTAAAGTTTGATAATAAGGAGTTCATAATTGAATAAACCATAACAAAAGAACCAAGAGTAATAACATTCGCTTCAATTTTCACCACACAAATGGCTAAGCATATGCCTAATGCAAGCATACGTGAGCATTGTGAAAACAAATTAGACTTCGTTATTTCTATAAATAGCTTTTTTTCATCAGAAAACACTTTTTCTTTTTCTTCAAGATATTTCCCCTCGAAAAATGATAATGATTTGTTAATTCGTATATCTTTCGCGAATTCTCGCCCTGTTAATACGCTTTGGAAATATTTTATAACTCGTCTATGTCTACTGAGAATCACAGCTTGTTGATAGTTTTTTTTGTTTTGCATAAATAAATTTATCGAATATGGTAAGTTGCCTAAGATAATTATAATAGGAAAGTACCATACTACATTACCTAACGCCCATGCAAAAGTTATGACCTGAAAAGCAGGAGAAACAATTGAAAGTGTTGTGTTTAGCATTGATTTTATTCCATCGCAAATATTTATGACAACTCTATCAATTAAATCATAGTTGTGGGAGCTTTCGTATGTATCGATTTCAATTCTTGACAGTTGTTCATTGATTCTTTTCGGAAGATACTCCTCCACTTTTAGATTTAAAATAGTAATAACGTGTCCTTGAATATTTTCTAATATTTCAAGTAAAATCTCTAAAAAAATATATCCGATTATTGTTTTTCCAATAATCTTCCAAACGGCCTGAGATATCGTTATATAATCAATAAGATATTTATACATATACGATATAAGAGGAGCAACGACTGCGATGGCAATAGATAAAAGGCCCACAATAAATAGAAAAAATATTGAAGAAACATTTACCAGTTCTTTTAATGCTAACCATTTTTCTTTAATGGTAATCTTATTTTTATTCATTTTTTGCATCTCCCATTGCATACCATTTAGTTTGCTTATTATATAAATTAAAAAACAAACCTTTCTGTTGCATCAACTCTGTTGGGGTTCCACATTCTTTGATGACTCCATTCTGCAAAAATACAATTTTATCTGCATACTTAGCTAACCCTATGCGATGAGAAATTGTTATAACTGTTTTGTCTGAAAGTTCTTTGTTAATTAATCGAAACTGTTCAATTTCTGCAAGTGGATCTAGTGACGAACACGACTCATCAAACACAAACAGGGGAGCATTTTTAATAAGAGCACGAGCAAAAGCTAATCCTTGCCATTGGCCTCCAGAGATGTCAATTCCATTTTCGTATAGCTCTTTCCCTAGGACGGTTTCAATACCATAAGATGAATTATCAAGAAATTCTTTTCCCCCCGCAGAAATAAGCATCTCAATTATTTTTTTGTCATTGTTCAAATCACACAAGTTCCCTAATGCAATATTTTCACGTATGGATAAATAGAATTTGGCAAAATCCTGAAAAACAACTGCTTTTTCATTATAGTTAAGAAATGCTATGCCACTTGTGGGACTTAAAAGCCCTACTATTAATTTGGCAAACGTACTTTTTCCGCTACCATTCAAACCTACAATTGCAATATTTTCTCCCGGAGAAATATTAAGGTTAATTGAGGAAAGTGCAGTGTGATTAGAATATTTAAATGAAACATTTTGAAACGAAACTAAATACTTAGATTCGGTCAAGTTTGTCAAATTCTTTATCGGTATGTTCTCTGTCGCACAAAGTAATTTTCGTAAAGGCCTGATAAAAACATTAGATTTCATGGGCTGCGTAAATTGTTGAAGCAAAGCATTTACACTTGAAACCATTGAAATTTGACTCTGAATCAAAAATACTACTTGGTCAATAGTAGTAGTGTTATTACGAAATGCATAAATCAAAATGTAAAAAAATAGTCCTTCAATAAAAAATAAAACGAATGCCCACAGAATATTGATTGTAGTCCATCGGTTACTATATTTGATACTATTAGATTTAATTGCACGAAAAAAATATTCACGTTTTTTATCTAGCCAAAGGAATAAACCACTTGTTCGAACTTCTTTTACTACTTCCCTAGCATGCTGCAAGTTGTTAAAATACGCTTGTTTTCTCATCAAATCTTGTTGCTTTGTAGTAATGGTCACCGCTTCTTTTGCGCTTTTGTGTGTAAAAACATTTTGTATTGCGCTCATGATTATAAAGAGCGCAAAATAGTGTATTCCGGATTGAATCACCATGAATGAAACTGATGTGACAGTTACTATTTTAGCAAGTAATGTGCTCAGGGTTATTATTTGATCAGCCAACTGGTTATCCACACATTCAAGCGCTTTTTTCAGTTCTGTTAAATAGGAACTTTTATCTAAGTTGGTTAAACAGGTTTTATATACACTATCGAACACCTTGCAATTATATTTTTTAGAAATGCAGTGCCTAACTTTTTTTGTTTGAAGAGAAAGAGCGGCATTTGTACAGCTTTCAATTATACCTAACAAAACAATAGATAACACGCACAAAAGTGCAACTTGATAGCATTTGCTGTTAATTAGAAAGATTATAGATTTATAAAGATATAAATTTATCGGCGTCAAAAATCCAAGTAATATATTTAAAATCAGAATAGATGCACAGAGATATGGACATGTTTTAAAGTTTTGCTTTAATGCCCAAAGATAATTTTTCAAAATCAAATTCTCCTAATTACTTATAAATTTGCCGCTCCGGTTTATGAGACAATAAAACATGTCCATAGTAACCGGAGCGGCAACAAGATTCCGATATTAAATTACTGCACATGCTTATTTGACAAACATTAGCCAATACCGGAACGCTTTCAGTAGAAATTAGACGTTATTATACTTCGAGCAAGCAAATGCGCCACTTGCGCAACTAAATCGACCAGCAGCGCAATTGAAGGTTTCAAACCAACCACCACATTGGTAAGAACCAGTGCATCCATCAGCGCGAGTGATTACTGTTTCGGTAATTTGGACAATCGGCGTTGTATATTTCATGATTTAATCTCCTTTCTAAAAAACAATTTCTTAAGCTAATTGTACTTTTGGCAACTGAAATTAGCTTCACATTTGAAAAACAGCCAGCAACTGTACAAGCCGCCATTGCCGCAGCTAAATCCGCTGCAAACGTTACGTGTGGTAGGTGTGTCGTTTTCAGGGGTAGTCACTACAGGTGTTGTGTACTTCATTCCAATTCTCCTTTCTTTTTGTTCAGCCAAATAAGAGCAGTAATTTCAACTAACAAATGCTATTTTGCTTTTTGATTAATTAGGGCGGTCGCCATAACATGTTTCCGTAACTTGCATAGTCCATCTGTGTTTTGAATTGAACCGTGAGCTAAAATATCAGCAACGCAGCCCCTACCACAATTGCTTTGCCAAACACATTTTTCGCATTCCTTAATATACGACAGTCCTGTGCTGAAAAAATTGATTAGGTTCTTAAATTTATAGGATTCAAAAATCACATTTAAAGATGAATCATTGATGTTGCCAATAGAGTAAAGCACATCTTCAAATGCCTGGCAAAGATGAACATTACCTTTAGAATCTATTCTAGGATTAAGAGGAGCTACCTCTTTGCCGGGCAAAACTAAAGGACACCCACCAGAAAAAGGTTCGGGTATTTTAATTCCAATTCCCTCCGCTATATAATTGGCAATTTTTTTACTCTCGTGAAGATTTTTAATAATAGCCACTTGCTCGTCAAGTGATAAACCTAATTCATCGACATTTTGTTTTGTTCTACCTTGTACACGCAAAATACCAAAAAATATATTTTTGATTCCATGATCAACCAGCATTTGAACTGTATTCACTAAATCTTGCGAATTGCTTTTGGTTATCATGCATCTTACAACGATTTTTTCAAATTCTACAGCTTGTAATGCGGCCAAACCAGCCATTGTTTTTTCGAAACTCCCCTTACCGCAAAGCGCATCATGGATTGAAGGGGTGGAGCCATTTATGCTCAATTGTATTCCTACATCTTTGCGATGGCTAAATTTTTCAGCCACTTGAGCATCAATTATTGTTGCATTAGTAATAATCAGAATTTTCTTAATCTTTGCATTAATTGCGCTATCAAGAATTCCCCAAAATTGCGGATGTAACAGGGGCTCACCGCCAGACAATGTAATATCTGTTTCCGCGCCGTCTTCATAACAGTTAAGCACATTTTGGAATGTTTCACAGCTTATTTCACTATCTAACTCGCCCGATTCATTGTAACAATGCTTACAGCGAAGATTACACCGTGAAGTTATTTCAATATAGCACCCATTCAGCACATATTGATTTCCGTTCAGTAATGTTGTATTTAGCACAAATTACACCTCCTTATAATGCTTGTATAATATTTTTATTTACCATTTCTTGTAATGCAACTAAACATTCAGCCATTACAGTATCATAATCCAAATCACCTGATGAGTTACACAATAAAAACAATTCTTCGCAAACAGTTTGAACTGTTTTTTGATTGCAGTGGGTTAACAAATACTGTGAAGTTGCATTAAGAGCAATTACATTTTTCTTGTCAGATGGTAACACTATTAAATAATCCTCGTGTTTTTCAGAAAGCGTTGATGGTAAGCGTTTAAGTAAACTGCTTTTTGTTATCGTCATAGTTGTGCCTCCGCTTCATTTTAATTTTCAGCTTTTAAAACTTGATAATATTTATGTGCCCGCATTGGTTGATAAATATGTTTCATATGCAAGCGCCATCCCTTTTAATTTGGGGTCATACGGCGAAACTTTTTTGTATATTTTTGTTTATCACAGTATTTCACCTCCAGCCCAATACCTTGTAACATTTTTTAAGAACACCGCATAGCTGACATCTAAAACTCTATCTTTTATAGGAATCAGTAAAAACCGCTATCATAAAAAGTATCTATTTCCTTCAATACACACGGTTAAGGCAATTTTCGCTTTCACAAATTTTATATTATTGGTTATTTACATAAAGATTCCCGGTGGTGATTCAAGCACATATTAATTCAAACAAAGACAACCCTTGCTGACAATTTTCAGTTTTTTATTATTTTTATGACGCAAGAGCTCGTAGTAACAATATAAAACATTTTAAAAAACTAAAATGTAATCTTATTGATAATATTTATATGATATAAATTGATTCATTGATTGTTTTAATAAATTCTTTTTGTTGATAGAATTAGTGTAACAAAATATATGGTGGTTGTATAAATGAAAAACACTAATTTCCTTTTTGAAATGGGAGAGCGTTTAAAGACGCAGCGAAAATCATTACATTTAACGCAAGCTACAGTTGCGGAAATGCTTAATTTATCCCTTAATTTCTACGGTGCAATCGAACGTGGTGAAAAGCGAATTTCACTTGAGAAAATTATACTGGCATCAGAGAAGTTAGATATTGATCCTACCTATTTACTGACAGGCAAAGAACGCGAAAAAATGGTGATTTCCGAATTAGTGAAAGATTGCCCGCAAAATAAAATTTTTGATTTAGAACAGATGCTACGCTATGCAAGTAATTTATATCGTTGATTGCCTTTTATTTGCCTTGAGAATAACACAATTTTGACGCATTTGCTGTTTTTCTTCCTGAAATCGGGGTAATATTTCCTCAAACGGGGGTAATGGTATAATTTCGCAATAATTTAAGTGTAAGGAGGTGCTGGAAATGAGGCTTGCTTTTTGTGATGACCAAGCATTTTTTGTAGATAAAATAAGTGCGGAAGTGAATTTTTATTTTTTGAAGCGTAATATTACATGCGTTTATGATAAGTTTGTTTCTGCAAGCAAGCTTCTGTTAGCCTGCAAAACCAACACCTATGACGCTATTTTTTTAGATGTGGACATGCCGGAGCAAAATGGAATTGACACCGCTGCGGAAATTCAAAAGCTTTTGCCGAAATGCATTTTTATCTTTATATCTGCGCATATTGAATATGCTACAGAAGGTTATTACGTAAATGCTTTGCGCTACATTTTAAAATCTCAGACAGAAACAGTTCTGCCTAATTGCTTGGAAACACTTCTCGAAAAAGTGGACTCACAGGAAGATATCATAAAGGTTTATATTAATGGTGAAGACACTCAACGAAAGCTTTCGGATATTTTGTATTTTGAAGGTGCCCAACATTATGTAATTATCCACCCCTCTGATTTAAAAGCACCGAAAGAGCTTGTTAGCGTAAAACTAACCGAGTTAGAATGCCGTCTTGAGTCAAAAGGCTTTTTGCGTATTCATAAAAGTCTGCTTGTAAATATGCGATATATTACTTTGATCAGGAACTATACTGCGACACTTTCCAACGCAGAACAGTTAAAAGTAAGCGAAACAAATTACGCTACAATTCGCGGGAAATACTTACTTTGGAAGGGCGATAATATATGAGTGATGTAGCGAGCGCAAGTTTAAGTATAGGAATTATGATAATTGAATATTTGATACTTTTACTTGCTTGGAGTGGATTCCTACAGTTGAAGCGAAATCGTGTTTTAACCTATATTGCAATTGTGACTTTTTTAACAGTAGCGTCATTTGTTACCAATATTTTTATAACCGACGCATACATAAAGCTTACCATTCACTTTATTATTACTTTTGCAGTTACACGTTGTTTTTATAAAAATAAATGGTATGTACTATTCTTTTGTTCATCATTAGGCATTGTTTATTTAAAAGCGATTGATAGCATCGTTTTATTTTTATCCTCCCATTTTTTACGAGTTGCCCCGCAAGCGATTCTTGATAATCTTTATCCGTTTATTTTACTTGCCTTTCTAAGTAAATCTGTGGAGTTTATCGGTGCTTGGTGTTTTTCAAAAGCTTTTAATACCCGATGGCAAAAAGATTCCGTTCACTGGCAGTCTTGGGTACAAACATTGCCGCTACCAGTGGCTGCTTGTTTCTTTTTAAGTGCAGCGTTACAATTATGTTTTGCGCAACCCGACACGGCACCACTTTTAGTTTTATTAGCATTCGCCTTTTTATGTCTTTGTGTTTTACAGCTTTTTATTGCCCATCGTCTTGATCATCAACGGCAAAGCGAAGAAGAAAACCAACGGCTTCAGCAAACGCTTGCATTACGCAAAGAAAGCCTACAATCGTTGACAGAAGCATATAAGCTACAGCGTCACTTAACGCATGAGTTTAATAATCATCTTAATATCATAACCTCGTTAGCCGAACAAGAAAAGCTGCAAGAATTGCGAAACTATTTAGGTAATTTACATGAAAGAGAACAAAGCTCTGCCCTTGTAGTCCATACTGGCAATGCCGTTATGGATGCAGTTTTAAACCAAAAATATCGCATTGCAATGCAGCATCATATTGCAATTGATTTTGACATGACCAATCTTGCAAATATTTTTTTACGCAATGATGAACTCGCAGTTGTCATTAGTAATCTTCTTGATAACGCTATTGAAGCCTGTATCGATTATGAAGGAGCGCGAATAATTCGTCTTAAAACAAAAATTTATGATAACCAATTGGTTTTAATGGTTACAAATCCTACTAAAAAAGAACCGCATAAAATAGAGGGGAAATGGGTTACCTCTAAAAGCGATTCTCTCATACATGGATTTGGCTTGAGTAATGTGGAAAACATTTTAGACTCTTTCAAATCTGAATATACCTCAGAATTTGCAAACGGTATTTTTTCTTTCGTAGCCTTTATTCCACTATAAACCCCGATTTCAGGAAATAATACCCCCATTTGAGGAAATAAAAACTAAAAAAGCTTCTTTTTGTGCTAAGCTAATTTGCATAAAGAGAGGCTTGTTTTTTATGCATACAATTTCAAGATATATCGTGACTTCTTTGTGTTGTTATTCTACTATTGATATCGCACACCAAGATTGGTGCATTTATGCGTTGGAAAAAAAGCTGTATAAAATAGTGTCTTTTTTTCTTGCGTTATTTTCGGGACTTTTGCTTCATGCTCCCATAGAAAGTGCATTAATATTTATTAGCACAAATTTTTTGAGGACAAGAATTAGTGGTTGGCATGCGCAATCACCTTTTTTATGTATTGCACTCACAATAAGCACTTGTTGCTTTGGCGGCATTTTAGCTAAATGGTTAGCCAGTGTGGTTCCAATTGCAGCTTTGTTTCTATTTCTCCTCAATGTTTGTCTCTGTCTCTTATTTAAACCTATCGCTAATGCGAATCTCCATCTTACAAATGCAGAAATTTACCAAAATAAAAAGTTAGGTCTTTACCGCACTTGTTTTATGATGCTCATATCGCTATTGCTATTCTTGTTTACGCAACTAACATCGTTGAGTATCAGCTTGCAAAGTGGAATACTCGTCGCTCTGATGAGTACATTTATAAAAGAACAGGAGAAATCATAATGAAAACACTGAAACAAACGGCAATCGACACCGTAGCAAAAAAGGTTGAACAAATGGGTTACTTTGAATTTTTAAAATGGCCACCTGATTGTCTAGGCGTATTTTATCAGCCGGAAAGACCCTATACTGACCAAGTACCTGAAAATGAGTTACATAATGACTAATCATTAATTAGCTTCCGATTTTACAGCATTTAGCTCCGGCCACTTTGCGTCCGGGGCTATTTCTTTGCGCACATAAAAATAATCGGATTTAGAAATGCGAACAAAGTGCACCTCGTTCGCATGACTTATTCTTCTTAAAAGGGACGTGTACCTCTGGGCTTACAAAGCCAAAAAAGCAGAAATCAATGCCAAAGCGCTTTTAATTTAGTGGATGCTAAATTAAAAGCGCTTTTTGTTTTTCCATCCGATAAAACATACATTCGTCCTCCCATACGCGCCCCCTCCAGAAATTTGATTTGACCGAACATTAATCAAATTTACTGGAGGACAACACTATGGCATATAACAAAGCAAAAGCGGAGCGCGCTTGGCTTCGCTGGAAAACAGATGAAGAAAACAGATTGCGAAATTTAGGCGTTGGGGAAGATTTGATTCAGCGGCTACACGCTTATGATTGGCAAGAATTTTGTTCTGAAAGAAGATTTTTAGAAAAACAGAATATCGACAGTACTTACATAGAAATTTGCCCGGTGATTACTGAGGTTTCAGAAATACAAAGCACGCAAGATTTTTTGGATAGTATCGAGTCTCCCGCCTTATATGCCATTTTAAAAGATACCGATACTCTTACTCTTCAAATTGCCGTTCTTAAAACAAGCGGATTAACCACAGACGATATTTGCAAAAAGCTGGACATAACAGACCGTGCGCTCTATTGCCGTTGGGATCGGTTAAAACAAAAAATAAAAAAATTTTTTAAGAGCGAGAAAAAACAACCATTTCCAACGGCTATAGGGTAAGTGGCAGAACAAAGCCGCTTATGCGCACCTTGAAAACTGAATATTCAGCATGATAAGTACATTCTCATTCCGGTGAGCACCTTGGGAAAAGCGCGATGATGAGCTGGAAGAAAAGTTATCCCTTTTTTGAGGACAAGTCTTTCTCCCGACACCGAGCGAACACCTTTTGCCCATACCCCGCCTTGGCCGGCGGTTGCCACGACCCGTAATGACTTTTAAAGATACACCTGTTGGCTCACACATCAGATGGGTTTGTCGGTAGCGGTGAAACATAGACGCGCCGAGCAAGTGAGTGATTGGCTGCCACCAATCCGCTTATCATGTTCCCTGTGCCGGGGTGCGAGCGGCAAATACGACACAGCAATTGTTAATATCAAATCCATGCGGCGCAAAGAAAATTCACTTTGCGCCGCATCAGTTTGCTATTAACAAGATCAGATAAGAAATAAATTGTTAGGAGTGTTTGACACAATGCAGTTATGCAACACACATGAAAAAGAAATCGTAAAACAAGAAATTCAGTACTACATAGTATTTTGCGCCTTGAAAAAGCTATTTGCACAAAGCGAAATCGACGAGCAGCGCTACCGCACAGCCACTGCCGCTCTTGCCGAAAACTACGGCGTTTTGCCTTATGCGATTTAGTGGTGTTGAGTATAGCTATACACACCGGATTGTGATATATTGTGTATACCCAAGGGGCAGACCCTGACGAAAAAGATGTCCGAGCGGGCAGAAAGGAGTGCGGCATATGGCACAGGTAAAGATAATACAGCCTATTGCTCAGCAAGCGACCAAAATTCGCGTTGCCGCCTATGCGCGCGTCAGCAGTAATTCTGAAGACCAACTTAATTCCTTTGCCACGCAAGTGGAACATTACACAAAGCTTATTGAAGCAAATGCCGATTGGGTATTTGCCGATATTTACGCAGATGCAGCTATCACCGGCACACGTGCCGACAAGCGAAATGAGTTTCAACGCTTGCTCCAAGACTGCCGCACAGGAGAAATAGACCGTGTTTTAGTAAAATCTATTTCGCGGTTTGCTCGCAATACAGTTGATTGCATCGAAACCGTGCGAGAATTGAGCCTGCTTGGAATTGCGGTTGCATTTGAAAAAGAGAATATTGACACCTCTGCCATGGGCGGCGAAATGCTGCTCAGTATGCTTGGTGCCGCAGCACAGGAAGAATCTCTATCCATTTCTCAAAATCTGCAGTGGGGCATCCAAAAGAGAATGCGTAAGGGTGAATACATTACCGACAGTACCCCGTTTGGATACCGACCGGAGAATGGAAGGTTTGTCATCTATGATCCTGAAGCTACTGTTGTGCGCGAAATCTTTGCACTTTACCTTGCCGGTAACGGTCTTGTAACCATTGCACAAAAGCTTACACAAATTGGCATTTTTCCAAGCGTATCGAACACATGGCACCATGGTGCAATACGTTACATTCTGCAAAATGAAAAATATATAGGGGATTCACTTTTTCAAAAAAGCTATACCGCAAATTCTCTCCCTCTTAAACGATGCTTGAATGACGGACAGCGCCCACAATTTTATGCTTCCAACACGCACGCCGCCATTATTGACCGCGATACCTTTATGCGGGCCCAGCAACTACATGAACAGAGAATTGAAACGTATACGCCAAATCAGGCACAGCACGCTCACACATTTGCAAAAGTAATGTTTTGCGGACATTGTGGTGCTACGCTTCGCAGCACAAAAAGGAATGGCGGCGTCTGTGCATGGAGCTGTCGCGCCCATCATCAAAATAAACTACAATGCCCGATGAAACCTGTTTGCGAAACAGAACTTCACCGGGCATTTCTTTTTATGATCAATAAATTGATTTTCAATTACCTTGCTTTGCTGAGTCCCATGCTCTGCGATTTGCAAGCCATGCTTGAAAAGGCTACATCGACTCAGACTTATATTGTTGATACAAATCGTGAAATTACAGAGCTACTCACCCAAAGCCACGCATTGACGCGCCTGCAAACAAAGGGATATATCGATGCCCCTACTTTTACGCAACGCAGCAACGAAATAAACTCAAAAATTAGTAAGCTGCGAGAGGTGTTGCGGCATATGCGCCGCCCCGGCAGACTACAACAAATATATGACAACACTCAAATTTTGTTTGGCATTGTTGAGGACACCACACCGCTGGCGCACTTTGATGCTGCACTGTTTTCTCAAATTGTCACAAGCGTGACGGTGACGGAAGACAGCTTCGACTTTGAGCTGATAAACGGAATTACCATAACGGAAGGTAGATAAATCATGAGTCCAAAACGCCAGTTACCCTTCGGATATTGCATGGAAAACGCAGTAGTTGTAGAACATCCTGCCGAAGCCGCATTTGTTCGAAGCATTTTCAAATATTACCTTGAAGGGCAATCCCTGTTACAAATTGCAAACGGACTCAATACCGCAAAGGTGCGGTACAGTACCAAAACGGAATCATGGGATAAAAATAGTGTGCGCCGTGTGCTTGAAAATTCTCGTTACAGCGGAGACGCACAATGGCCAGCGCTCATATCTTCAGACACATTTGAAACTGCAATGTGCCTGCGAACATGTAAAGCGCGAACACCTGCACCGGAACTGGGAACCGTGCGCAAGCGCATTCAATGTGCCGTGTGCGGGACAAAGCGACACCACATAATATTTAGAAGAAAGCGTGGATTCTGGTTTTGCCCCACCTGCAATGACTACAGCAGAGAGCTTGACGCACCTGTCTTGCTAGACACGATTCAGCAAAAGCTCACTTGGCTGACAGAACATGCTGACTGGCTCTGCACCACTCAAACCGAACAACAAAACGACTCGCTCACCGTGCCTCGCCTAAATCGAGAAATTAGCAGAATGTTGGAGCAGTCGCTCCTTGACGAAGATGCCATTCTAGCGTTGCTTGCCGCACGTTTGAAAGCACAATACGCCGCATGCAGTGTCGGTGATTATGACCCTATGACGCTCCAACTGCGCGAAGCAGTCCGACAGCAACTACCATCACAAGGCTTCTGTGAACAACTTTTCCTTTCGGCAGTCGATGCCGTGCTGATTGATGCACGAAGCAACCTTCAGCTTCGGCTGATGAACGGTCAGATATTATAGCAACTTGACTTATTATTGTCCTTGTACTCGAGCCTTATGTCAAGTTGCATACAGCTAAGACGAGGGTTTTAGTAGGACAATAAAAGCAAAATTGCTGTATAAAGTGAGGTAAATACTATGCCACAAATGAAAGTCAGAGAAATTCCTGTAAACCCATTTTTAACCGATACACGTAAAAAGAGAAAAACGTTGCGCGTCGCGGCGTACTGCCGCGTGAGCACCGAAGAAGAAGAACAGCAGCACAGCTTTGAAACGCAGGTTGCGTACTATACAGAAAAAATAGCCACTCACCCCGATTGGACGCTTGCAGGTGTATTTGCCGACGATGGAATTTCCGGTGTCCGTGCAAAAAAGCGCAATCAATTTCTTGAAATGATTGATTTATGTAGACGCAAAAAAATAGACCTTGTCATCACAAAATCCATCTCACGCTTTGCGCGAAATACGCTTGATTGTATCAAATATGTGCGTGAACTTAAAGAACTTGGTGTAAGCATACAGTTTGAAAAAGAAGGCATCAATACTGCTACCATGAATACCGAAATGATTCTCACTGTCCTTGGTGCGTTCGCGCAGGCAGAAAGCGAGTCCATCAGCCAAAACGTAACATGGGGTAAGCGCAAGGGTTTCAAACAGGGAAAATTCAGCTTTGCCTATAAGAATTTTTTGGGCTACTGTAAGGGCGATGACGGTAAACCGCAAATTGTGCCGGAAGAAGCTGACGTTATCCGCAATATCTACAACGCTTATCTCGACGGCGACAGCTTAGACGTTGTCAAGCAACGACTGGAAACGAGCGGTGTACTCTCTCCTGCTGGTAAGACTGTGTGGAGCAAAGAAACCATTCAGCGGATTTTACAAAACGAAAAATACATGGGCGATGTTTTGCTTCAAAAAACATACACCGCTGATTTTCTTAGCGGCACCATCAAAAAGAACAACGGTGAATTGGCGCAATATTACATCACCGACAGCCACCCCGGCATTGTGTCGAAAGAAGTTTTTCACCGCGTCCAAGAGGAAATCGCGCGCCGAAAAAGCAAGCGCCCTGCGACACAGAAAAAAGTTAAAACCAACACAGGACGATATACTAGCCGCTATGCGCTATCGGAGCGCCTTGTCTGCGCGGAATGCGGCTGCTATTATCGACGTGTGACATGGAGTGTTCACGGCCGTAAAGAAATTGTGTGGCGGTGCATTAACCGACTGGAGTTTGGTAAAAAATACTGCCCACACTCGCCTACCATCAAAGAAGAAGCCCTCCACGCGGCGATTGTAGCCGCCATGCGGCAGGCAGCAACAATGCCACAACACGAGCTGGAAAGCGTGTTGCAAAGCGCACTGGGGCAATCTGATACCGCACCACAGACATTAATAGCCGATCCGCTGCTTTTGCAAAATAAAATTGCAGAGAAGAATGCGGAATTTGACCGTTTGCTTGGCTTGAGCGCGCAGACCGTTGATGAATCTGAGTTTTTGGACAGACGCATTAAGCAGGTGAATGATGAGATTTTGCAGCTCAAGCAGATGAAAAAACAAGCAGAACTTACAGCCATCAAAACACATCAATCGAAATCAAATGCAAGCATATTGGAAAATATCGACAGCGGTTTATCGGAATACAACGACACCCTCACTGCACGAACCATCGAGCGCATAACCGTGAAACAAGACGGCTGCCTAACCTTGCAGTTTGTCGATGGGCGCAGTATCATATTGCAAATCAAAAAGTGATTTTTGGTTATAATAGCGGTCGTAATCAAATTTTTAAATGTGGTGATCGTCGTGCGGGAGCTATTCCCAGATAAAGAAACAGCCTAAGAGAATATTTTATCTTTCTCAGTCTTGGATAAAATCTATGCTATGTTTTTCGTGAATATCTATTTTATTCAGTAAACACAGTAGACAAACCTGTTTCTTACTCAGGTAAAAGGCATGTTTTTCTACTTTTATGTCTCAAAATGAACTTTTCTGTGGTGCAAGGCCTTAGGGTTACCATAAAATGCAATTGTGACGGCTTTAACTCGCTGTATGCGCAAAATTAAGCGTCAAACGATAGAAAATAATTCTACTCTATATCAAAGGTAAAACGGTCAAGGAGATGCCTTGTGAACTTTTGAATATGTATGAATCGTCCGAAATAGCATTGAAGTAGTCAGTGTACAATTCGACAAAGGATTTAATGTGCAATATAAGGTCAAACCAATGCAAATAATGGAATATTAGAGCTGTTCAAATACACAAGGTGATTCAATTGTCGAATGATAAACTATTGTTCATAAAAAACTGGAAAACATCAGAAAAACAAGAGTGAGTTTATGGTGCCGCCATTAAGGTGGCGACTTGAACGTAACCAATGAAACCCCCTACATCTATTTTGACCTAATGACACACTACAAATGGTCTCCAGTGGTCATAAGAACAAAGACAGGTTGATTTTATACAAATTTAATAGCACAAGACAAAATACATTTTTCATGTTAAAATACATATATTATTTCACGAATGAACGAGGTGGCAATAATGATTAATGAGAGTTACCCTTGGAAACAAGACTTGCAACGTCGAAAAAATTTAATGTTAAAAAATAATACCGCTGAAAACTTTGAAAAAAATAATGATGGTGCCTATACAATTATTGAAAAAACAATTTTCTATTCAGCTTTCATCATCCGTAAGCTTATTGATTGTAACAGCAAGTTGAGCGATGAAGCCGATAACTATTCCCTCACAGTTTTTGCAATAGATCCACTTAAGCGGGTTGATAGTATGCACCGATGGCCAGAAGAAGATAGTCATGATTGGGAAAATGAAAAGGAAATCACAATATTGGGGAAGGTCCTTTGCAATTCATTAATACATTCCTATTTGTTTTTTACAATCTTTAATGACAGCAGTGTTATTGATAGTTTTTGCGTTTCGTCAGACTATGACAAAAACAAGGTGCTATATCGGGTTCCCCTGGCTGAATGGATAAAATACATTAATTTTATTGTCAGTGATGATATTATCCGACTAGACTCTCGATATAGTCCTAAGCACGCTGATTACATTTATACTCGTAAAGAACGTGGAAAATTATAATTTTGTTTAATTTACTATTCGTTTGTTGTTGTCGAATTTCTTATTTGATGCGGCTTCACAAGTTTGTCTTTATGAGCGCTCACACCTCCTGCGATGGGGCAATTCGCCTCGCCGCTTTTCTCATACCGTTTCGTCATTTTTCCTTTTTTCACAAATTCTTGCTGCGGGGGTTTTTGCAAAATCCCATTTACGCAGTTTGCAAAGAAAAGCAACGAAAGCACTAATTTTATCGAGATTCGATTTTCGAATTCATTACATTCAGAATATCACAAAAAAAGTTTTCGTCTTCAGATGAACAAGCATACGAGTTTTCACTTGGAATACCAAGCTCGTCCGCAGATGTAACGGCATCAATGTCACAACCAATAAAAAGAAACTCCCATGCATGCTTTCGCTGTTGCTTTTCAATTAGTTGCTTAATCATACCCTTGTTATATTCGCGACTGGCATTTTCATAGCCGTCGGTGCTGACCACAAAATAGACCTTTGGTCGTTTACTTTTTGTCATTGCCGCGTGCCGTTCTCCTACTAAGTGAATGGCGCGCCCAATGGCGTCGCACAAAGCAGTAAAGCCGCGCACATAGTACTGTTGTTTTTTCAATTGTGCATTTTGTGCAGGGACTGCGTCAAACAAAATTTCGTATGCATCATCAAACAGTACGGTAGTTACGATGCAACTGTCGTCAGGTGTCGTGTGCTGCAAGATAAAACTGTTGTACCCTGATATTAACTCTGCTTCCTTTCCCATCATACTACCGCTTCGATCAAGTAAAAATACAATTTCCGTTTTAACCATATTGTGCCGCCTCCTTTAATATGCGATAATAATACCATAAACAGCCTTGCAGCTGGTCGCTTACAAAGCGACAAAACGGCAGGAGGAATTCTATATGCAAGAAGCATTGTTACAAGAACTAAACGAATTTTTGCGTGAGCATCTACAAAGGCAAGACAAAAGCACGTGTATACCTACGCAACCCTCTTCTCCTTCTGCTATCACAAATGATGGCGATGGTTATTTTGATGATATTTGCATGATGTTAAATCGTCGCGAAACGGCAGAAGCGGATAGTTCTACATCTCCTTCTCGCGAGCAAGAAATAGAATCATTTGTAACCGAGAACCTAACATGTAAGTTTAACAGCTATTTGTTTCAGGTAATTGATCAAAAGAAAATGACAGATAGCGAAGTATATCACCGTGCAGGAATTGACCGACGCGTAGTATCGAAAATTCGCAGCAACGCAAATTATCGGCCTACTAAAAACACAGTATTTGCGTTTGCGCTGGGGCTGCGGCTTGCAGAACAAGAAGCCGACGAGTTATTAGCCAGTGTCGGCTATTCCTTTGCACAAGGAGAGATTACGGATTTAATCATTTTGTTTTGTATTCGCCACGAGATTTACCGAATAGACGAAGTTAATGAAGCTCTATTGCATTTTGACCAAAAACTGTTGAATGAGAAGTGAAGTATGCAAAAGCCTTTTTAGTGTCAGTGTGTATGTTATCATTTAAGTAATTACGGGTATCTATTTCGTCCAGACAACACACGCATTTGGCAGTTGGCGAGCAAAGCGAGCCTATCCCCGCAGGGGACGCCAAAGGAAAAGCAGTTCATTTTTGCATCGAATAGATGTGAAAATGGGCTGTTTTTGTTTTGGTACTGCCAAAGCGGTTCGCAGCGCAGCGGAGAACAGTCCTATCAGAAGTTGTTTTTAGCAGAGCGTCAATCTTTGAGCGTAAGGGTATCTATTTCGTCCAGCAAACACATAAAAGTCAGGTTAAAACAGATGCTTTTCTGCATTTGCTTGAACCTGACTTTTTGTTATACTGTTATCGAGATTATAAATACAACTCACACAATGAGGCTATGAACTGATGGCAACGTGACGATGTGTGTGGATATCGGGGCGATGAACTGGCGGCAGCGGGACGATGTGGGCATCGTCCCCTACTTTACAAACGGGGCGCCTTGTGATATCCTTTAACAGATTGATTGAAATTAATAGGAGTGCTAAAATGTTAACTGTCAGCGATATCAGCCTGCAATTTGCGGGTGCCACATTATATAAGCATGTGGATTTGAAATTTACACCCGGCAATTGCTATGGTATTATCGGCGCAAACGGTGCAGGTAAATCCACACTGCTGCGCATATTATCGGGGGAACTGGACGCGTCCTCGGGCAATGTTTCCATGGGTGCCACAGACCGAATGACGGTGCTGGAGCAAGACCATTACAAGTACGACGCGTTTTCGGTAATGGACACTGTTATCATGGGCAATAAACGCCTTTATGATATTATGAAAGAAAAAGAAGAGCTGTATTCCAAGGCGGACTTTACCGAGGAGGACGGCGTGAAAGCTGCCGACCTTGAGGGCGAGTTTGCAGAGCTTGGCGGCTGGGAGGCAGAAACAGAGGCAGACAGGCTTTTAACAGGTCTTGGCATTGCCATGGAGCTGCACACCGTGCAAATGGACACTCTTTCCGAGCGTCAAAAGGTAAAGGTATTGCTGGCACAGGCGCTTTTTGGCGAGCCAAGCATCATTTTGCTAGATGAGCCTACCAACGGCCTTGACATTGAGAGCATAGATTGGCTTGAGGAATTTTTGATAGACTGCCCTGCTATTATCCTTGTGGTAAGCCATGACAGACATTTCTTAAACTCCGTTTGCACGCATATTGTGGATATAGATTACAACAAGGTGCGCATGTACGTTGGCAACTACGATTTCTGGTACGAATCCAGCCGCATGATGCAGCAGCTTATCCGCAACCAAAACAAGAAAAAAGAGGATCAGATGAAAGATTTGCAAGCTTTCATTCAGCGGTTTTCTGCTAATAAATCCAAATCCAAGCAGGCGACAAGCCGCAAGAAAATGCTTGAAAACATAGAGCTTGAGGACATGCCTGCATCTAGCCGTAAATACCCCTTTGTCGGCTTTACCCCCGAACGTGAGGCAGGCAAGGACATTTTGTTTGTAGAAGGCATCAGCAAAACCATTGACGGTGTAAAGGTGCTTAATAATGTATCCTTTATCGCAAACAAAAACGATAAAATAGCTTTTGTCGGCGACAACGAGGCCGGACAAACCACGCTTTTTAAAATATTAGAGGGCACCCTAGAGCCTGATGAGGGCAGCATTAAATGGGGTATTTCCACTACTCAAAGCTATTTCCCGAAAGACAATACCGCGTTTTTTGAGGATTTTGGCGGCGATTTAATAGAATGGCTGCGCCAATATTCCGAGGACACCACCGAAACATATTTGCGCGGCTTTTTGGGGCGCATGCTGTTTTCGGGCGACGACGTGTACAAGCCTGCCAAGGTGCTTTCCGGCGGAGAAAAGGTGCGATGCATGCTTTCCCGAATGATGCTTACGCATGCAAATGTGCTTGTGCTTGACCAGTCCACCAATCATCTTGACCTTGAAAGCATTGCCGCCTTATCCGGTGGGCTTTGCCAATATCCGGGAAATGTATTTTTCTCCTCACACGACCACCAGTTTATAGACGAAGTGGCAAACAGAATTATTGAACTGCCTGTTGGCGGCGAGGGCTGCCTTGACCGCGTGGGCAGCTACGAGGACTTTATCGAATGGAAACACAGCCGCGAAAACCAATAAATACATTTAAAGCACTGCTATGTGTTTTAAACGCCAAATACGTGCATTGCTCGCCTGCGCCATATTGCTTGGCAGCAGGCGTGTTTGCATATGCGCCACATATAAATGCCGAGGTATGCGAGGCAACTATCAACGAAAAAGAAAGCGATATTAAAGAGCGCATTTTAGCTAAATGCCCCTCTGTCGTCACTTTTTCCTGTTATATATGGAATATCACCGCCACCCTGTCCCTTGCCGCCAAAATAAAAAAAGAGCGCAGCGATATCGTTATTGTATTGGGCGGCCCTGAGGTAAGCTATTCGGCAGAAGATGTGCTAAAGAATAACCCATTTATAGATTATATTTTGTCCGGCGAGGGCGAGGAAAGCCTGCCTGCATTATTAGACGCAATTGCCAACAATAAGCCTTTAATCGGCATAGACGGGCTTTGCCGTATAAATGGCGATACCGCCGAGATACAAGCCCCTTGCGTTTTAAATGGCACGCCTGTAAACCCATATACAAAGGAATATTTGTCCGCGCTTTCGGGGCGCATTGCTTATCTTGAAACAAGCCGCGGCTGCCCATATTCCTGCGCCTTTTGCTTATCGGGGCGATGCGGAAAGCCAAGATATTTTGACATGGACGAGGTGTATCGTCGCATACTTACCCTTGCAAACAGCGGAGCAGAAACCATTAAGCTTGTGGACCGCACCTTTAACGCAAACCCACGCCACGCAAACGCTATACTTCGCTTTATTCTGCAAAATTACGGCAACGCTATCCCCTATGGCGTTTGCTTTCATTTTGAGATAGCAGGAGATATATTAACAAGCGAAACCATGTCGCTTTTCGAAAGTGCGCCACGTGGTGCATTTCAGCTTGAAATAGGCATACAAAGCCTTTCGGAAGAAACCCTTGTTGCAGTGCGCCGCAAAACAGACATGGCAAAGCTTTGGCAAAACCTGCGCCGTGTAATAAGCTCGGGCAATATGCATGTGCATATAGATTTAATCGCCGGGTTGCCATACGAGGGGATAGAAAGCTTCGCAAAGGGCTTTAACACAGCCTATGCTCTTGGCGCAAACATGCTGCAGCTTGGCTTTTTAAAGCTTTTATACGGCAGTGCCATGCGCGAAGAAAGCGCGGAATTTCCATGCGAATACAGCAAAGCACCACCATATGAGGTGCTCTCTACGCCATGGCTTTCGGCAAAGGATATCGAAATATTAAAGGGCGTTGAGGACGCGCTGGAGCGTCTTTACAATAGCGGACGATTTCGCCTTACACTTATATATGTATTAAAGGCGACATGCCTTACGCCCTTTGAGCTTTTTGCAAAGATAGGTGCCGCCCCTGCTAAAACAGGGCTGGACGATTATATTGCCCATGTTAAAGACGTGTTTTTGGCACTTGATAATGTAGATGAGCAGGCTTTGCGTGACGCAATGGTGGAGGATTATTTATCCACCAACAGTGCAGGACGCCTACCCTGTGCTTTGCGTATATATGACGACCGCCTTAAAACCGCCGTAAAGCTTTTGGCAAGTAATGTAAATACCGCGCCAAAAAGCGGTATAAAACGCTCTGTTGCCCTTTTATACGGCGAGAAAAGTATTGCTTTTGTGGATTACACACAGAAAGACGCGGTTACAGGACGCTATGTCTTGCTTAAAATGCGCATTGACTTTTTATAGGGCGAATGATATCATTATCACTAACGATAAATAGAAAGGGGATACGATTAATGCAGCTTACCAAAACAGGACAGAGCCGCGTTTCACGTTCCCCTTTTTTCAGCGTTGCATTAACTGCCGCGTTTTTACTATTTGCTTTTCCTATTTTTTAGGAAAAGTTTTTTTTTGCGCTAAAATTAAAACGCATCTGACGGATTTTAAACAAAAGGGGGCAATTTTACATGCTTATTAAAAACGCTTTGCTGGTGGACGCAAACGGCAGCTTTAGTGGAGATATCTCCATTGAAAACGGCATTATTACCGCTATAGGGAATAGCCTTGAGGGAACAGCACCTATTATAGACGCTAAAGGCAGCACGGTAATGCCCTCTTTTATAGATATGCACTGCCATTTCAGAACACCCGGCTTTGAGCATAAGGAAGATATACTTTCCGGCTCTCGGGCGGCGGCGCACGGAGGATATACCTTTGTAAACTGCATGGCAAACACAAAGCCTGTATGCTCCTCTGCCGCCATTGCCGACAGTGTAATGGAAAAAGCCAAGGAAATAAATATCTGCGATGTAAACCAGTGCGTAAGCATCACCGAAAACCTAGACGGCAAAACCACCGAGCATCTTAAAGCCCTGCCACCACATATACGCTTTATCAGCGACGACGGCTGCGGCGTGCAAGATAGCCTTGTAATGCTAAATGCAATGGAAATTGCCGCCAAAAAAGGGCTGACGATATTAAGCCATGCCGAGGACAAAAGCCTATCACCTGTAGACTATCGCCTAGCTGAGGACCTTGAAACCCTGCGCAATTTACACCTTGCCAAAAGCACAGGCGCAAGGCTGCATATGTGCCATGTAAGCACCATAGGCTCTCTTGCGGCGATACAAAATGCCAGACGCTGTGGGCTAAAGGTAACCTTTGAGGTTACGCCACATCACATATGGTTCGCAAAGGGCGATTATCGGGTAAACCCTCCTATACGCACAGAAAACGACGTAAATGCCCTGATTGCCGCCATGAAAAACGGCGAAGTGGACGCCATTGCCACAGACCACGCACCCCACACCGCCGAGGACAAGGCAAACGGCGCACCCGGCATGGTGGGGCTTGAAACCGCCTTTGGCGTGTGCTACACAAAGCTTTGCCTTGAAAACGACATGCCTTTATCCTTGCTTTCTCGCATGATGAGCGCAGCACCTGCCGCCATTTTAAGGCTTAACAAGGGTTATCTGCGCCCCGGATATGACGGCGATATCGTGATGGTAAACACTACTTTGCCCTACACCGTGCATAAAGAAGATTTTTACAGCAAAGGGCGCAACACCCCTTGGGACGGCGCAGAGCTGCAAGGCAAAATAGAACTTACGGTAAAGCAAGGCGAGATAACCTATCGGGCAAAGTAACGCTTTAACGCGTAAATTACAGAGTTTTAACGTAATAAACGCCATTTTATTCGACTATACGTGGTTTAATGCATGGGCTTTCGCATGCTTATGATTAAACCCAGATAATAATAAAAATTAAGGAGAACACACAATATGCAAAACATGGACAGATTATATGACGCGGTACAGGCAAAAGGCCCCGTTTGCGTTGGGCTGGACACGGATTTTTCTTATCTGCCTGAGGGCTATTCCGCTGCTAAAGAAACCAAGGGCGAGGCAATTGTGCGATTTAACAAAGAAATAGTGGACGCCACCATGGAAAACGCAGGCTGCTATAAGGTGCAGATTGCATATTACGAGGCACTTGGGATAGACGGCATGACAGCCTATGCCAAAACCCTTGCATATCTGCGAGATAAAAAGCTTTTAGCCATTGCCGACATAAAGCGCGGTGATATCGCCAAAACTGCCGAAATGTACGCAAAAGCGCATTTTGAGGGCGAGTTTGCGGCAGATTTTATCACTCTTGCCCCATATATGGGCCTTGACTCCATAGAGCCGTACACGCCGTATTTTAAAGAAAAGGGTGCTTTTGTGCTATGCCGCACATCAAACGGCGGCGCAAAGGATTTTGAATATGCACACCTTGCAAGCGGCGCGCATGTATACGACATGGTTGGCGATAAAATATCCAAAATGGGCGCGGAATACATGGGCGAGCGCGGATATTCGGCCCTTGGCCTTGTGATAGGCGGCACACATATTGAGGAAGCCGCCGAGATACGCGCAAGATATAAAAACAGCTTTTTCTTAATACCCGGCTATGGCGCACAGGGCGGCACAGCAAAGGATATTGCGCAATATTTAAAGGGCGGCAACGGCGGCGTGGTAAACGCCAGCAGAAGCATTTTACTTGCATATAAAAAGCAAGCGAACACAGGCTTTGCCGAGGCGGCATACAACGAATGTAAAAACATGAGGGAGGCTATCCGCCATGAGTGCAGCCTTTTATAACGCGATAATTACCGAAAACAAAAAAGTGGCAGAGGGCATTTATCTTTTAACGGCAAATGGCATAAACCCCATGCCAAAAGCAGGGCAGTTTTACATGCTGCGCACATGGGCGCAAAATGAGCCGCCGCTTTTGTCGCGGCCTATCAGCGTGTTCGATTGCGATAATGCCAGCGGCACTGTTTCGTTTTTATACGAAATGCGTGGCATAGGCACACAAAAGCTAAGCTGTGCAAAAATAGGCGATACCTTACAGCTTACAGGTGCATCGGGCAATGGCTTTCCCACGGAAAAGCTAAAGGGCAAAATAGCGCTTATCGGCGGCGGCATCGGCATTGCGCCTTTATATCTACTTGCAAAAGCTTTAAAAGCAAAGGGCTGTAATGTAGAGCTTTTTGCAGGCTTTCGCGACGTGCCATATATGCTGGACGCTTTTGCTTTGCAATGTAACTCCGTTTCTCTCGCCACAGATAGCGGCAATTACGGCACAAAGGGCTTTGTAACGGATTTGTTTAACCCAATGGGCTATGACGCTGTATGCATCTGCGGCCCCGAGATAATGATGGAAAAAGCGGCGCGCGCCTGTATGGACAAAGGCGTGGCTGTATATGTAAGCAAAGAGGCTAAAATGGCTTGCGGCGTTGGCGCATGCCTTGGCTGCACCTGCAAAACAATTGGTGGCGGCAAAAGCGTTTGCAAGGACGGGCCTGTGTTTGAAGGGGGCGAAGTGTATGCTTAGTGTAAATTTTTGCGGCAAAACCCTTTCTTCGCCTGTAATAGCGGCGTCTGGCACCTTTGGCTTTGGCGAAGAATATAAAAGCATTGTAAATATGCAGCGCATAGGCGGTATATCCTCAAAAGGTCTTACCCTTCACCCTAAATACGGCAACGAGGGCGAGCGTTTATACGAAACCCCGTCTGGGCTTATTAATTCCATAGGTCTGCAAAACCCCGGTGTTGAGCATTTTATCGCAAACGAGCTGCCTGCCATGGAAAAGCTTGGCTGTGCTATATTTGCCAATTTGGGCGGCGGATCTATCGAAGATTATGTAAACGGCGCAAAGCTTTTGTGCAAAACAAATGTGGATTTTATAGAGCTTAACATAAGCTGCCCCAATGTGAAAGAGGGCGGAATTGCCTACGGCATAAAGGCGGCTAGTGCCGCCGAGGTGGTGTCGCAGGTGGCGGCTGTATGCACAAAGCCCCTTGTGGTAAAGCTTTCGCCAAACGCCGAAAACATAGCAGAAATGGCAATTGCCTGCGAAAAAGCAGGGGCAAATGCCCTATCTCTTGTAAACACCTTTCAGGCTATGGCGATAGATTTATCCACTCGCCGCCCTGTATTCAACAATGTGTTTGCCGGCCTTTCGGGGCCATGTATTCGCCCCATTGCTTTGCGCATGGTGTACCAAGTATGCAAGGCAGTGCAAATACCCGTAATAGGGCTTGGCGGCATAGCTACTGCAAGGGACGCACTGGAATTTATTATGGCAGGTGCCGCCGCAGTGCAGGTGGGCACCGCCACCTTTGCAAACCCCACTGCCATAAACGAAATAGTAGACGGCATTGAGGCTTTTATGCAAAAAGAGAATATTGCCGATTTATCGCAAATTCGCGGTGCGGCATTATAATACAATTAGTAATAAATGTTTACATTATAAAGGAGAGTATATATGAACACACTTGATATTCTAAAGGAAACCCATGCATTTTTAGAGGGGCATTTTCTGCTTTCTTCAGGGCGGCACTCAAGCGCATATTGCCAAATGGCAAAATTGCAGCAGTACCCCGACAAAGCCGCCGCGGTGCTTGCGCCTGTGGCAAAGGCACTTGGCGAAATGGATATTGACGTAGTGGTTGGCCCTGCCATGGGCGGTATTGTATACGCCTATGAGGTGGCAAGGCAAATGGGCAAACGTGCCATTTTTACCGAGCGTGTAGACAATGTAATGTGCCTGCGCCGCGGCTTTGAGATAAACAAGGGCGAGCGCTGTATTATCTGCGAGGACGTAGTAACCACGGGTAAATCCAGCCTTGAAACCGCCGCTATTATCGAGCAGCACGGCGGCGTGGTGGTGGGCATTGCCTGCGTGGTAGACCGCAGTAAGGGCACAAGCCCACTGCCCGTAGTGGCAAGCGCACTTGCACTGGATTTGCCAAACTGGGAGCCTTGCGAATGTCCGCTATGTAAAGAAGGCAAGGGTGAGCCTATAAAGCCGGGCAGCCGCAAAATGTAATATCGGCTAAATTTAAACGATTTATAAAACGCGCTTAAAATATTGCTATAAAGCAGCGACGTTTGTTAAATTGCGCAAAAAATGATAAATTAAGCTGATGCAAGGCGTGATTTTCACAGCTTGCATAGCTTTTATACCGCGAAAAGAGGGAGCGTATAAGATGAGCAAAGCTTTTTTGGTACTGGAAAACGGCATGGTGCTTACAGGCGAAAGCCTTGGTGCTACAGGCAGCTCTATTGGCGAGGTTGTATTTAACACAGGCATGGCAGGCTACGAGGAAACCCTGACAGATCCCAGCTACTACGGCCAGATTATCACACAAACTTACCCACTTGTGGGCAATTACGGCATAATAGGCGAAGATGCCGAAAGCCGCAAAATATGGGCGTTTGGCTACATTGTGCGCGAGGCGTGCGACGTTCCGTCTAATTTTCGCTGCAAAAAAACCTTGGACGATTATTTAAAAGAGCAAAATATTATAGGCATAAAAGGCCTTGATACACGCGCCCTTACCCGCCTTATCCGCGAGCGCGGCGTGATGAACGGTGCTGTAACCACAGAGTACGAAAGCGCAGAGCGCGCTGCCGCAGATAACGCTTTAATGGCGCGGATAAAGGCATATTCCGTGAAAGACGCTGTAAAAAGTGTTACTACAGATAGTATAACAGTGCACAATGAAAACGGCTTGTATAATGTTGTTTTATTCGATTACGGCTATAAGGCGAATATTTTGCGCAATCTCGTAAAGCGTAACTGCCGTGTAACCATAGTGCCGTCAGATACCTCTTGCAGCACAATAAAGGCACTTGCGCCAATGGGGATAATGCTTTCCAACGGCCCCGGAGATCCTGCCGAAAACGTAGAAATTATAAATAGCTTAAAAGAAATTTCCGCCCTAAATATACCTATATTCGGCATTTGCCTTGGGCATCAGCTTATGGCACTTGCCACAGGCGCGCAAACTGCCAAGCTTAAATACGGGCATCGTGGCGTAAACCAGCCTGTTACAGATTTTTCTAAAAACCGCACTTATATCACAAGCCAAAACCACGGCTATGCGGTACTGGGCGAAACGGTAGATACAAATATTGCGGACATAAGCCATGTAAACGCAAACGACAAAACCGTGGAGGGGCTGCGATATAAAAGCATACCTTGCTTTACGGTGCAGTTTCACCCCGAGGCGTGTGGAGGGCCAAAGGACACCGAGTATCTTTTTGACGAATTTATAAATATGATGAAGGGCGGCTTTTGATTATGCCAAGAGATTTAAGCATTAAAAAAGTACTGGTAATCGGCTCCGGCCCTATTATAATAGGCCAAGCAGCGGAATTTGATTATTCAGGCACACAGGCATGCCGCGCTCTTAAAAACGAGGGTATCGAGGTGGTGCTTGTAAACTCGAACCCTGCCACTATCATGACAGACACACGCATTGCCGACAGAGTATATGTAGAGCCAATGACTGTGCCTGTATTAAAGCGCATTATAGCTAAAGAAAAGCCCGACAGCATTTTGCCAAATCTCGGTGGACAAACAGGGCTTAACCTTGCCATGGAGCTTGCGCGCAGCGGATATTTAGACGATTGTGGCGTGCGGCTTTTAGGCGCAAAGCCCGATACTATAGACCGCGCCGAGGACAGGCAGCTATTTAAAGACACCATGGAAAAGCTGGGCGAGCCTGTAATCCCCTCCAAGGTAGTGGAAAGCCTTGAGGACGCTGTTACTTTTGCCGAAATAATCACATATCCTGTAATTGTGCGGCCTGCTTTCACCATGGGCGGCACAGGCGGCGGCATTTGCCAAGACGAAAAGGAGCTGCGAGAAATAGGCACAAACGGTCTGCGTTTATCGCCTATACATCAAGTGCTTATCGAAAAATGCATTTCCGGCTGGAAAGAAATAGAATACGAGGTAATGCGCGACGGCAAGGGCAATGTGATTACCGTGTGCAATATGGAAAACTTCGATCCTGTTGGCATACATACAGGGGACTCCATTGTGGTAGCACCAAGCCAAACCCTTTGCGACAAGGAATACCAAATGCTGCGCACCTCCGCGCTTAATATTATAACAGAGCTTGGCATTGAGGGCGGCTGCAATGTGCAATATGCCCTGCGAGCCGACAGCTTTGAATATGCAGTAATCGAGGTAAACCCAAGGGTTTCGCGCTCCTCTGCGTTAGCATCTAAGGCAACGGGATATCCAATAGCAAAGGTTGCCGCCAAAATAGCCATTGGCTATTCCCTAGACGAAATAACAAACGACGTTACGGGCGAAACCTGCGCTTGCTTTGAGCCTGCTCTTGATTACTGCGTGGTTAAGTTTCCTAAATGGCCCTTTGATAAATTTGTCTACGCCAAGAAAAGCCTTGGCACCCAGATGATGGCAACAGGCGAAGTAATGGCGATAGCCACAAGCTTTGAAGAAGCCTTTATGAAAGCCGTTACCAGTATAGAGCTTGGCCTTGAAACGCCTAAAATGAATACGCTGTCGGCTTTATCTTGCGAGGAAGTAAAGGCAAAGCTACATGTGCAGGACTCTGACCGTGCCTTTGTGGTATACGAGGCTTTACTGCGCGGCGTTGATGCCGACTATATTTACGATATCACCAAGATTGACCGCTGGTTTTTGGCAAAGCTTAAAAACATTGCCGATATGGAAAACGCCCTTGCCCTAATGCCCCTTACCAAAGAAATGTACCGCAAGGCGAAAAAGCTTGGCTTTATGGACAAGAGCATCACGCGGATAAGCGGAAAAGATTTGCCCGAAAAGGCTGTTGCCTCTTATAAAATGGTAGATACATGCGCCGCCGAATTTAAAGCGAAAACGCCATATTTTTATTCTTCCCACGACGAAGAAAACGAAGCGGCGGAATTTATCGCGCAAAACCCGACAGATAAAAAGAAAGTGCTTGTATTTGGCTCGGGGCCAATACGCATTGGGCAAGGCATCGAGTTTGATTACTGCTCTGTACACTGCGTGTGGACGCTGAAGGAGCATGGCTGTGAAGCTATAATAGTAAACAACAATCCCGAAACGGTTTCCACCGATTTCGACACCGCCGACCGCCTTTATTTCGACCCGCTCACCCCCGAAAGCGTGGATAATATCATTGCTACGGAAAACCCATGGGCATGCGTGGTGCAGTTTGGCGGCCAAACTGCCATTAAGCTTACAAAGCATCTTGAGGCTAAGGGCATAAAGCTGCTTGGCACCTCTGCCGACGCTATAGACGAGGCTGAGGACAGAGAACGCTTTGACGCTTTACTGGAGCGCTGTAATATCCCACGCCCACAGGGGCATAGCATTTACACCGCCGAGGAGGCTCTCTCCGCAGCGAAAAGCCTTGGCTACCCTGTGCTTTTGCGGCCGTCCTACGTACTGGGCGGGCAAAACATGATTATCGCCTATAACGATGCCGACGTAGTGGAATATATGGAGATTATCACAAGGCAAGCCCTTGAAAGCCCTGTTTTGATAGATAAATACCTTATGGGCACAGAGTGCGAGGTAGACGCTGTGTGCGACGGCACAGATTATCTAATCCCCGGCATGATGGAGCATATAGAGCGTGCCGGCATACATTCGGGCGACTCCATATCCGTATATCCGCCACAAACTCTGCGTCAGCGCATTAAAGGCACAATAGTAGATTACACCGCGCGCCTTGCAAAGGAGCTAAAGGTAGTGGGGCTTGTAAACATACAATACGTTGTATACAATAACGAGGTTTATGTAATAGAAGTAAACCCACGTTCCTCACGCACCGTGCCGTATATCAGTAAGGTTACGGGCGTGCCTATAGTGGATTTAGCCGTGCGGTGCATGCTGGGCGAGCGCCTTGCCGATATGGGCTATGGCACAGGGCTATACCCCTCTGGGGAATACTGCGCCGTAAAAGTACCTGTATTCAGCTTTTCTAAGCTGCATGATGTAGATACACAGCTTGGCCCCGAAATGAAAAGCACTGGCGAGGTGCTTGGCATTGCCCACACCTTTGAAGACGCGCTGATTAAAGGCCTTGTGGGTGCAGGCTATTCTTTGCACGCGCCTGAGGAAGGCAAAGCGGTGCTGTTTACCGTGAAAGACGCGGATAAACCCGAGCTTACAGAAATAGCCTACGGCTTTAAGGCACTTGGCTATAAGCTATATGCAACCTCAGGCACGGCATATCATCTTGCACAAAACATGATTGCCTGCAACGAGGTGCGAAAAATAAGCGAAGCCGGCGACAATAATATTATCACCTTGCTTGAAAGCGGCATAGTAGACTACGTAGTATCCACCTCCGCAAAAGGCAGAATACCCTCTCACGACGGTGTACGCATACGGCGCAAGGCAGTGGAGCTGTCTATTCCATGCCTTACCGCAATAGACACGGCGCGGGTGCTTGTAAGCTGCCTTAAAAGCAAAAAAACTATGGATAACGTGGAATTGATAGACCTTTCTACCCTGTAGTAGCATGGTTTTTATGTAAAAACCGCAAAACTTGCAACAAAATCAGTAAAACATATAAAAATGCTTGATTTTAGCTATTTTTAACATTATAATAAAGTTATGTCAAATGAACGCGAGCAAATGTAAAAATTATGACTATAATTATAATGGAGGACTGTAAAATGACAAGATCGCAGCTAATTTCTCAAGTTTCCAAAAAAACCGGCAACAGTGCAGCACTTGTAGAAGAAATCATGAACGAAGTTTTTGAAGGTATTGTTGACGGTTTAGAAAAGGACGAAAAAGTTACAGTAGCAGGTTTTGGGCGTTTTGAAATGCGCAATCGCAAGGCTAAATCTTACATTAACCCAAAAACCAAGGTTGCATGTCAGCTTAGCCCCACACGCATACCGGGCTTTAAAGCAAGCGGCATTATTAAAGACAGGTTGTCAAAATAGTCGCTTTTCGCAAAATTGCTTTACGCAGATAACAAACGCTCGCATACCTTTGCTTTATAAAGGTGTGCGGGCGTTTTATTTGAAATGTATTCGCCATGAGCCACGCTTTAGCATAGAGCCTTTATTTGCTATATCGCCACCGTTTGACAGCGTTCTGCCAAACGAGTATAATTAGCACAGTACAAATTTATAATTAGGAGATATTAAATGAATTACAGCGAATTAAATGTGCCAAGCGAGATACATAAAGCCATAGATAAAATGGGCTTTACAGAGCTTACCGAGGTGCAGGAAAAGGCAATACCCGTAATGCTTGCGGGCAAGGATATTATTGCTAAAGCACCCACGGGCACCGGCAAAACCTGTGCGTTTGGCATACCGCTGATTTTGGGTATAAATCAAGAAGAAAAATATCCGCAGGCAGTAGTGCTTGCCCCCACAAGAGAGCTTGCCCAGCAAATTACCGAGGATTTGAAAGCGCTTTCCGCTTTTTATCCCCATATCCACATCATCACGCTATACGGCGGCGAGGCTATTAATCGCCAGATAGACGGCCTTAAAAAAGGCGCACAGATTATCGTAGCCACGCCCGGCCGCTTGCAAGACCATATCGACCGCCGCACGCTTAGCCTTGCCAAGGTTACCACCATTGTACTGGACGAGGCAGACGAAATGCTGAACATGGGCTTTTATAAAGACGTGCGCAAAATACTGGACAGCATTAAGTCTAAACAGCGTCTTGCCATGTTCAGCGCCACCATAAGCCGCGAGGTAATGGATATCGGCTGGCTGTATCAGCGCGACGCCGTGGAGATAGACGTGCAGCCCTTAGAGGACTCCGCGCCAAATATCACCCAATACAGCATTTTAACCACAGGGCGCAACAAGCTTGCGGATTTAACAGAGCTTATAGTTAAAAACGATTATCACCGCGTAATGGTTTTTTGCAACACCAAATACACCACGGCAATGCTTACAAACCAGCTTGCGGATTTAAACTTTGTGGCAGACTGCCTGCATGGAGATTTATCTCAAGGCGAGCGCAACGGCATTATGGCAAATTTTAAAGACGGCAAAATCTCGGTGCTTTGCGCCACAGACGTTGCCGCACGCGGCATAGACGTATCTGATGTAGATGCCGTGTTTAATTACGATGTGCCCGGTAGCAACGAATATTATACCCACCGCATAGGCCGCACAGGCCGCGCCAAAAAAGTGGGAGCAGCATATATTCTTTATACTAAAGAAGAACGCCAACGCGTAAAAGACATGCTGAGATATACCAGAAACTCAGCTCAGCCCATTATGTTCAACGATTTAAGGCAGATAGTTAAATCCGAATTTTAATAGACTAATATACCCATAGGATAAATTCTGATAGTTTATCCTATGGGTATATTGTTTTGATTTGCAGTTTTATTTTACCGTGTTTCTTATCTACAATCTGTGCATAATAGTATCACACCGTTTTTTCAAAAAGCTTTTCAAATTCTGCGCAAAATTCTTCGTCCTGCTCTTTTGTGCGCTTTGCATTGCCTTTTAGCCTGCCGCCCGACATGCGTATTTTTTTGGCGGAATATCTTTGTTGCAAAAGCGCGCCGATATTGTCATCGTTATATATCATACCGTTTTGGCTTATTGCCACAGCACCTTTCGCAAGGCACATTGCCGCAAGGCCATAGTCCTGCGTGATGGCAATATCTCCCTTTTTAAGCAAATTTACAAGGGCAAAATCCACACTGTCTGCACCCTTCGATACCGTAATTACTCGCACATCTTCCCGCGCAAACACATGAGAGGTATCGCACATTATCACGCACTCCACCCCATGTGCCTTTGATATTTTTATCGCCGCGTCCACCACGGGGCAGCCGTCGGCATCTATTAAAACCTGCATTTTATATTCTCCATTATCTATACATTATTGCTATCAGTATAACATATCGTGGGTTAATTAACAAAACAACTCCGCGTACTTGTTTTGCCAATTAACTTGTCCTATGTGCGTGCTATCGCACATGCACAATTAAAACGCTCACTATTAATCGGCTTTTTACCGTTTAATAATGAGCGTTTATTTGAATATTTTTTGCAGACTTTGCAAATATCTATTTTTTCTTTTCCTCGTACCACGCCTTTAGCTGTTGCAATGCCTCGGCGTTTTGCATGTGTTTCATGTGGGGGAACGCCGACAAAAGGCGCCTTCTTGCAAAATCCTTTTTATCTAAAAGCTCCGCCCTAGTCATATCCATAAACGCCATGGCAGACGCTTTTTTGCCCTCTAAATCCTCTATGCCCTCTTGGGCACGCCGCCCTGCGGATATGGCGCTTGTGCCAAGCCCCTCTGCCACAACGTCGCTGCCCTTATGCAAAATCTCTGCCACCTCGGCGATACGCCCAAGGTCGCGGTTTAGCTTTGCAATGGTATTTATTGTAACAATCATATCGCAAACTATTGCAGCAAATACTATTATTGCCAATATTTTGCCTACCAGTAGCGGAGTAATATTTACAAGACCTGCCACCAAGGGGTGTACAAGCTTTACGGCGGCAACACCGCCAATGCCCCATGCAAGGCTGAAGGAAAGGCAGATATATCCGCCTAAATTATACGGCAAATCGCTATAATCCCACCAAGATGTATGAAAGACCTTTTTTAATATAAAGCCTGCCACAAGTTCTAAAAGCGAGGTTAAAACCACAGAGCCGAAATACAGCACAACTAAATTGCTTTTAACAGGCAAAAGGCACACAAGCACTATCACCATGCCAAAACCGTATATGGGGCAAATAGGCCCATTTAAAAAGCCTCTGTTTACAAATTTGCCCTGATATATGGAGCAAAAGCACACCTCCACACACCAGCCCAAAAACGAATAAAGCACAAAATACCAAAATATTTCGTAAAGGCTAAACCCAAACATCTGCATATCCCACATTATATTTTCGACACTCCCGCTTTAATCTTATGCTTATATTAATTAAGCTTTGCGCCGCAAACAGAGCAAAAAACATCGTCGTCCTCGCAGCCATGTCCGCATTTTGGGCAATGATGTGTGCGTGTAAGCTCGTTCATGCGCGCTGTTATAATATCTATCGCCTGTTGTTTTTGCTCTGCCTCTATCAAAAGCGCGTCTATTTTTTGCTGTGGAGCAGTACCGCCGTTTTCGGCGATAATCATGCCGGAATTAATATGATAAAGCTCCTTGCCTATTTCGGAAAATATGCGCTCTTGCTCGCTGCGAAGCTGCCCTTGCTCGAGGGACGCCTTGGCGTAATCGTATTTTTCCGCCACTGCCTTGCCTGCGCTTTGCATTGCGGATTTTGCGTCCTCCGCCGCCATAGACGCGCCTTGCATTATATTAGACAATATTTTCTTTGCGTTTGTATCCATTAATAAACACCCTTTCACTGCATTATCTTGTGTTAAATCTTTTATCAGTATACCATAAAAATATGTTATAATAAAGTATATTATGTTAAGACGTTTTTGAAAGGGGCAAAATATGGAACGTGTGATTTTTCATTGCGACTGCAACAGTTTTTTTGCCTCGGTGGAATTGCTGGCATATCCGCATTTGCGCGCCTTGCCTGTGGCTGTGTGCGGCAGCACAGATAACCGCCACGGCATTATCTTGGCTAAAAACGATGCCGCCAAAAAATACGGTGTAGCCACTGCGGAAACAGTGTGGCAAGCAAAGCGCAAATGCCCAAACCTTACGCTTTTGCCGCCCCACCACAGCCTATACAGCAAATATAGCAAAATAATAAACGGCATTTACGCAAGCTATACCGACAAAGTAGAGCCTTTTGGCATAGACGAAAGCTGGCTTGATATGACAGGCAGCTGGCAACTTTTTGCCCAAAGCCCCACCTTAGCGGCAGACCGCTTACGGGCGGAAATTAAAGACAAAACAGGGCTTACCATTTCCGTGGGCGTAAGCTTTAACAAAATATTTGCAAAGCTTGGTTCCGATTACAAAAAGCCCGACGCAACCACGGTTATTAGCCGAGAAAACTACAAGCGCATAGTTTGGCCGCTACCTGTGGGCGACCTTTTGTTTGTGGGCAAGGCGGCTAAAGAAACCCTTGCCAAGCTTAATATTACCAACATAGGTCAGCTTGCCGCTGCCGAGGAAAGCGATATGCGCCTTTCCCTTGGCAAGCTTGGTATAGACATTTGGCACTACGCCCGTGGGGAAGACGATAGCCCCGTGCGCCTTGCAGGGGAAGAAACCGAAGTGAAAAGCGTTGGCAATTCCCTTACCTTTAAGCGCAATCTTATCAGCATGGCAGACGTAAAAACGGGCGCCTCCTCCCTTGCATACGAGGTGGCAACCCGTTTAAGACATCATGGTTTGTTCGCCTGTGGCGTACAGATACAAATAAAAGATACCGAGCTTAAAATAATCAATCGCCAAAAGGCTCTGCCATATCCCACGCATTTGGCAAACGAAATTTGCAACGCGGCAGTGGAATTAATCTCTGCCAACTGGCACGAGGGCGAGCCTATTCGCATGCTGAGCGTAACCGCCATTAACCTTACCGACGGCTCTCAAAGCGCGCAAACATCTTTGTTTGACGGCGAAACTCCGAAAAACGAAAAGCGAGAAAGCCTTGAAGAAAGCCTTGATAAAATCAAAAGCAAATACGGTAAAAACGCCATTTCCCCTGCCAACGTGATAAAAAACGATTTAGGCATAGAAGATGTGAATATCGCAGAAAATTGAGCCTTTGGCTTTATTGTATCGGCTCTTAACGCTTACTCTACAAAATATTATGGCTTTTGCACAGCCATGGGTTGCTTTTTAGGGGTTATTAGTAATTTTAACGTTATTTTAGCAAATCCACTGCCTTTTCGTAAGGCATGCTTGCAGTTACCGCGCCTATCAGCCTTGCGGCGGCAGAGGTATCGCCAAGCAAAATGCCACCGACTAATTTTTTGTTTATAAACACAAGCCTTTTATAAACACCATTGTATTTATCTTCGCACACAATGTCCGATGCGCGCTCTGCGCATAGTTGCCCTGTGCTGAAAAGGCTGATGCCTGCGCCCTCGAAGGCCGTTGCCGGTGCTGTAGGCTGATAGATAAGCTCCTCGCCTGCCATTTCGGCACCTGCGTTTTGCCCGCCTGCGGCGGCAGCGGCGTATAGCCCGCTTACCTTGCCGCCAAATTCGGCGCAATCCCCTGCGGCGAAAATATCTTGGCTTGAGGTGCGCATATGCTCGTCTATAATAATGCCCCTATTTACAATAAGCCCTGCTTTTACAGCTAAGGCAGTTTCGCTGCGCACGCCCACACTTGCCAGTATTAAATCGGCTTTTAAATGCTCGCCGCTTGCAAGGCATGCCCCTTGTGCATCTGTTTTTTCCACAGTTGCGCCTGTATACACCTTAATGCCAAGCTCTGCAAAGCGTTTCGCCAGCACCTCGCTTGCGTATTCGTCTGCCTGCATTGCCATTAGGCGCTGAGCATGCTCTACAATGGTTATTTTACAGCCGCGCTCGCGCAAAGCAAGCGCCGCCTCCACGCCCAAAATGCCACCGCCCACTATGACAACATTTTTGTTTTTAGCATTAGTATAAAGATAATCTGCATCTGTAAAATTGCGAAGGCTAACCACAGAAACAGCGTTTTCTCCTTGGCTAATCGGCACAAATGGGGTTGCCCCTGTGGCTATTAGCAGCTTAGTATATGGCAGCCTTTGCCCGTTTGACAAAGCCACTGTTTTGTCGGCGATGTTAATATCGGTTGCCGCGCCATCGCAAATTAAGCTGATATTATTTTCGGCATAATAGCCGTACTGTGCAAGGACAATGGTTTCAAAGGAAAGCCCGTCGCCCACAACATCTGACAGCATGGGGCGATTATAGGGTATTACGCCCTCGCCGCAAACAAGGGCAATATCCGCCGTTTTGTTGCGCTGACGTATCGCCTTTGCCGCCTCAAAGCCTGCAACTCCGCCGCCTATTATCACAAATTTATCGTCTGTATCAAGGGCAAAGCTTGATGTCTTTTGTGTTTCTTTTACAAATGCTCCCTCACCTGCACCGCATATGGGGCACGGCACAGGCGGATTTGCCCCTGTAAATATTTGGCCGCACACAGTGCATCGCCACACGGTAACGCCCTGTTCGGGCAGCTCTATAAACGCACTTTCGCCTGCCGAGCAAACAGGACACGGCACAGGCGGTAAATCGCCCTCGAATATCTGCCCACAAACTGTACATTGCCAACGTTTCATAAGATACCTCACTTGCATAGCATAATGCTATGTTATTTTTATATATTTATTTTATTGCACCATGTTTATGGTTGTCGCCGGACTACGGGCGGCGGCTGTGTTACACAGCCTCCGTAGGGGCGGTGGCCCTGCTCCGCCCGTGGAGTTTTTGCAATGTAATTGCATTTCTCATAGTTGATTGCACTTTGCAGTGCGCTGTTCTTTTTATATATGACAGTACTAATCACCGCATTTGTCCATA
>JAVWZM010000009.1:0-44008 GCA_036661035.1 Oscillospiraceae bacterium | reverse complement strand
CCATTTCGGTGACGAAAGGGTAACACTCCGTAGGAATTCGTTATCATTGCGCCGCGCGCAATATCATATTATTTCCCACGTAAAGTAAAAAAGGAGCTGAATTTATGCATATCGCAAAACGCAACGCAGAGCAGATTGTAAAAGAAATAAGCGGTGTTATCGGCGAGAGTGTGAACATGATGAATGCCGACGGCATTATAATCGCCAGTACAGACGAATCCCGCGTGGGCACTTTCCACGAGGCGGCAAAAAAGCTTGTGGACGAACGCCTTAGCGAGCTGATTGTGCATGGCGACAGTGACTATGTGGGCGCACGCGGCGGCACAAATTTGCCTGTGATGATTGGCGGCGAAATTGTGGGCGTGGTTGGCGTGACGGGGCCATATACACAGGTGGTAAAATACGGCCAGATTATCAAGAAAATGACGGAAATACTTCTTCTTGACCATTCTTATCACGAGAGAAAAGAGTTTGAAGAAAATATCCGCAGCCGCTTTGTAGAGGAATGGATTTGCACCGAAAGCAAAACAGTTACGTCTACTTTTGCAGGGCGAGGCCTTGCCCTTGGCATAGATATTACCCTTGCACGTAGGATTATGGTAATGTCTACGGCGCACAGCGATGAGCAGGACTTGGCAGTAACACAAAAAAGCTTTGACGAGGCAGGCAAAATTATTGCAAATATTTTACTTGAGGATAAAAACAACATTGTTTTTAAAACAACAAACAGCATTATTTGCGCAGTTACCGCTATTACAGACAAGGCCGCATTGCAGCTTGCCATGCGTGTAAAAGCCGAGGTAGAGCGCACCGGGCAGCTAAAGCTGGCTATCGGCATCGACAGCCCGGCTTTAAACTACACCTTTATACATGGCGCATATCTTAGAGCAACAAAGGCTCTGCACGCATGCTTGCGTACCGCAGAAAAAGAAATACGTTTTTACGACAATATCAACATGGAAATATTCGCAAGCGAAATACCGGACATGGTGAAAAACGAATATATACACAAGATATTTAAGGGCTGTTCCAACGATGAAATAGCGCAATGGGTAACGATATTGGAAACGTATTATAAAGAGGAAGGCTCTATAACCGCCACTGCCGATAAGCTGTTTATACACAAAAACACCTTGCAGTATAAGCTGCGCAAGCTTAAAGAGCAGACGGGATACGATCCGCGCTCTATACATTATTCGTCTTTATTCTACAATGCTATTTATTTTTACCGAGATATTCGCTCCAGTATAGCGATTTTTGGCTAATAATACTAGTATATGTATAATCTTCTTGTTTTAGAATGTTATACATAACTAATTTAATACATTTAATTTGTGCTTTGTAACATAGACGCGGCTATGCTCTTGTACTATAATAAAAAACAACGAGGATCGAATTATTATTAAACAGGAGGAATTATTATGCAAGGCATTGGTTTAATCATCGCATTCGTCATTGCTATAGCGGCAATGATAGTGGCAATTTCCAAGCTGAAAATCCATCCGTTTCTTTCCATTATGGGCGTTTCGCTTATTTTAGGTCTTGTGGCAGGCATACCTCTCGCAAACGTCACAGACGCAGACGGCAAGGTAACAATGGGGCTTGCAAATGTAATAGGCGCGGGCTTTAGCGGCACCTTTACAAGCATAGGCATTGTTATTATCTTGGGCGCGTTAATCGGCACAATACTTGAAAAAACAGGCGCGGCATTTAAGCTTGCCGACATGGTTATTAAAGTAGTTGGCAAAAAACGTCCTGAGCTTGCCATTCTTCTTATGGGCTGGGTGGTTTCAATCCCTGTATTTTGCGACAGCGGCTTTGTTATCCTAAACCCTATCCGTAAAGCTCTTGTAAAACGCACAGGCACCTCCAGTGTTGCCATGACGGTTGCGCTTTCGGCAGGTCTTTACATATCCCATGTGTTTATCCCACCAACTCCGGGGCCTATCGCCGCGGCAAGCACACTTGGCATTGGCGACAATCTTTTGCTAGTAATCGGCATGGGCGCACTTTGCTCTATATTCCCACTTATCGCAGGCTTTTTCTATGCTAAATATATCGGCAAAAAAGAAAAGGCAAGCGACGAGGCAGACAACGGCGAAATTTCTAAGAGCTACGAAGAATTGGTTGCAGAATTTGGCAAGCTGCCAAACGGCTTTACAGCATTAGCACCTATCATCGTACCTATTATCCTTATGGCATGGTCGTCCATAGTTGCAATGGTTGGCATGAAGGGCGGCTTTGCACAGGTAAGCACCTTCCTTGGCACACCTATAATTGCTCTTGCAGTTGGTCTTTTATTCGGTGTTCTTCTGCTTGCAACCACCAAAAAGCTTGGCGATTTCTACGAAGTGACAAACGAGAGCCTAAAGGTAGTAGGGCCTATCCTGTTTGTTACAGCCGCCGGCGGCGTTTTGGGTAAGGTAATAGCAGTGTCGGGTATGGTTGGGTTTATCACCTCCAACGCCACAATGCTACAGGCAATCGGCATCTTCTTCCCGTTCATTCTTGCGGCTATTCTTAAAACAGCTCAAGGCTCGTCCACTGTTGCCATTACGACAACAGCAGGCATTTTAGCACCGCTTATGCCTGTGCTGGGGCTTGCTACTCCTGTAATGAGCGCACTGACGGTTATGGCTATAGGCGCAGGCGCAATGACGGTTTCTCACGCTAACGACTCGTACTTCTGGGTAGTTACAAACTTTGGCGGCATGAAACCTGAGCAGGGCTATAAAACACAAACAATGATGACACTTGTTTTGGGCATTGCCTCAATGCTGCAAATATTCTTGCTGTCACTTGTATTGCGCTAGATTTTAGCAAATAATATTAAACGGGGCGGTAATTTACCGCCCCGTTTATATAGCAGCTTATGCATTTTTTAAAACATCTACATGTCAAGGAAAGCTGCTATAAAACAATATCAGCTTTTGAGGAAAGAGGTTATCGGTGAAAAAAATCATTTTAATTCCGGACTCATTTAAGGGGACAATGTCGTCCGAGGAAATCTGCGATATTATGGCGACTTCAATTAAAAAGGCATATGCAAACGCGCAGATTACCGCTATCCCTGTAGCTGACGGTGGCGAAGGAAGTGTGGACGCCTTTTTATGCGCAGTTGGCGGCGAAAAAAAACATCTTAACGTAAAAGGCCCGTATTTTGAAGAAATGTCTGCGTTTTACGGCGTGATAGACGGTGGTGCCACAGCGGTGATAGAAATGGCGGCATGCGCAGGGCTGCCCCTTGTGGGCGACGATAAAAACCCATGCAAAACCACTACCTTCGGCGTGGGGCAATTGATAAATGCCGCAGTGGCAGAGGGCTGTAAAAAGATAATTTTAGGCCTTGGCGGCTCCGCCACAAACGATGTGGGCGCAGGCGCGGCGGCGGCTCTTGGCGTAAAGTTTACAAATGCCGAGGGCAAAGAGTTTATCCCAACAGGTGGCACCCTTTGCCAGGTAGAGCATATAGATATAAGCGGCATATCAAATGCAGTGCGCGGCACCGAAATAATAACCATGTGCGATATAGATAACCCTCTTTACGGCGAAAATGGCGCGGCGTATATATTTGCTCCGCAAAAAGGCGCAGACGATGCCATGGTGCGCCTACTGGACGAGGGACTGGTGCATATCGCAAAGGTAATAAAATCCGACTTAGGGCAAGATGTGGCACAGCTAAAAGGCGCAGGCGCCGCCGGCGGCATGGGCTGCGGCATGGTGGCGTTTTTAGGCTCGCGGCTGCAAATGGGCATTGAAACGGTGCTGGATACCGTGGGCTTTAACGCCCTTTTAAAAGATGCCGACATGGTGTTTAGCGGCGAGGGCAAGATAGACAGCCAATCTATGCGCGGCAAGGTGGTAATAGGCGTTGCAAGGCGCACCAAAAAGGCAAATGTGCCGCTGGTTGCCATTGTGGGCGACATAGGCGATAATATCGAGGCGGCATATGCCGAGGGCGTAAGCGCAGTGTTTAGCATAAACCGCGTGGCGGTGGAATATAAGCATGCAAAGCTGCGCGCTAAAAGCGACCTTGCGCTTACTATGGATAATTTACTTGGCTTTATCCGCACAATTTGCAAAAACTAAAACTCATTCCTGCTTTAAATGCATCGGCAATTCGTTTGTCGGTGCATTTTTTTGATTGGTTTTATATGGATATTTTGCTTAACGTGAAAAACATATAATTTAAACAAGGGTATTTGCAAATTGCAAATACCCTTGTTTAAAGTCCTTGCCTTTTACTTGTGAAATCTTATCTCGCAGATATCGTCGCCGCGGGCTATGGTTTTGGGCAAATCCAGCACCGCACCGTAGCTTTCGCCAATGCCGCGGTCGCCGCACATGGCAATATCGCAAAGCTTGCTTATTTGCTCGTCTGTGCAGCCCTGCTTTTGCCACGCCTTTACAAGGGGACAATAGTGAAAATCTATAGAAAGCTTATCATCGGTGCTTTCTTTGATTTTCATTTCAAACACCATGCGTGCAGGCAAATTAAACAAGGTTTTATGTAAGCCGCGCAAGCTGCTTGTGCCGCCCTTTTCCACAAGGCCGCCGCCCTGATACAAGCCGCAGCGATGTATTGCGTTCGGTGCAAAATCATCATAAGTAAATCCTTTTTTATCTGCCTCGTCGCAAAGAAGATAGAGCCACAGGGCGCGATGCTCCAGCTGCTCGCGCACCGCGCGGATAATTGGGTTTTTGATTTTAGCGTCGTTGTTAATCATGATTTAGCTCCTTTTCTATTAATACTGTTTTGCAAAACAGCTTTAACCGTGTAGGGGTATAAAACATGCGGCAAATTAAACCGCGGCTTATTAGGGTTTATACTCGTCAAATTCCAATTCACTTGTTAGCTTTTGTGTTTTTATCCCACAGTAATCTAACCTAAGTGCTTTGGCGTTTGGTAAGTATTGTTTAATCGTTAAGGCTTGCCAATATGCCCTTGATATCGTCTAGGCTTTGCGCGGTTTTTTTGCACAAAAGCTTTGTTTCGGCTGTGGGCAAATCCAAATCCGGCACCATTACGGTGTAGCAGCCTGCCGCCGCCGCGCTACGCACGCCGTTGTACGAATCCTCTATCGCCATACATTGCGAGGGGGGCATGCCAAGAGCTGCCGCCGCTTTTAAAAATATTTCGGGGTGCGGCTTCGAGTTTTCCACCATGTCACCGCATATTACCGCGCTAAAATACTGCGCCGTATCTGTGAGGGCAAGGTTATTCAGCACCCTATGCTTTGGGGAGGACGATGCAATTGCCGCCGGATATCCCGCGTCGCTTAAATATTGCAGCAGCTCTATGGCACCTTGCTTTACAGGCACATGCTCCGCTATGGTTTCGTCCCAAAGGACATGTGCTTTTTCGTACATTGCCAAAAAGTCGAAATTTTCTCCGAAAAGCTTTTTTAAAATGCGCTCTCCGCTTTCGTAATCTACGCCGCGCAAAAGCCCCATATGTTCGCTTGAAAGCTCTGTGCCAAATTGTTTGCCTACGCTTATCCATATGTTTTCGCTTAGCCTTTCGGTGTCGAAAAGTACACCGTCCATGTCAAATATTACTGCGTTTATCATGTTTCAAAATTCCTTTGTATGCAAATTTACAGCTTGGTTAAGTCGTAGGGCGTGTTTTGGTACACGTAATAATTAAGCCAGTTTGTATATAGCAAATTGGCGTGGCTGCGCCAGCGAAATATCGGCTGCTCCTTAGGGTTATCATTCTTGTAATAGTTTTCGGGCACGGTGATATTAAGCCCCTTGTCCACATCTCGCTTATACTCGATATTCAGGGTGTTTCTGTCGTATTCGGGGTGGCCTGTTACAAAAATGCGCCTGCCGTTTTTATCTGTTAAAAGATAAATCCCCGCCTTGTCTGACGTGCAAAGCACCTCTAGCTGATTGCATTTTGCCACTGCCTTTGCGTCTATCTCCGTGTGGCGTGAATGTGGCGCGTAAAACACTTCGTCAAAGCCGCGCAATAATGGGCAATTTGGCTGTAAAACCCTGTGTTCAAACACGCCAAACATTTTTTCGGCAAGGGGAACTTTGGGTATATTATAATGATAATACAATGCCGCCTGTGCGCCCCAGCACAAATGCAAGGTGGAATACACTTGGGTTTTGCTAAATTCCATTATGCGGCAAAGCTCCTGCCAATAGTCCACATCTTCAAATGGCATATTCTCCACAGGCGCGCCTGTGATAATCATGCCGTCGAAGCACTCGTTTTCGATATCCTCAAAGTTTTTGTAAAAGGCGGCAAGATGCTCGGGCGCTGTGTGCCGCGCCACATGTGTGCCTGTGTGCAGCAAGGTAAGCTCCACCTGCAAAGGCGTGTTTGCAAGCACACGGGCAAGCTGTGTTTCCGTTGCCACCTTAGTGGGCATAAGGTTTACCGCCAAAATGCGCAACGGGCGTATGTCCTGTGTGGCGGCGCGCGCCGAGTTCATCACAAACACATTTTCTTTTTCCAGTATGTCGCAGGCAGGCAGGTTTTTAGGTAAAATTAATGGCATAATTGCCTCCGTGTAAAATTAAACATCACTGCCAAATACGTTAAATGCAGTAAGTGCCGGGAATGGTGCAGCGTCTGTTTCGTCCTTTTTCATGCAGCAAAGCTTTGCCCATGTAATCTTGCGTGGCGCAATGTTAAATCGCTGTGGCGCTGTGGCTTTATTAAGGCTGATAACCTCGCTGCTGCCGTCGGAAAACTCCACCGTGGCGGTGTGCCAGTAATTGTCGTGGGGGAAGTCGCATCTAATGGTAACGCCCACGCCGTTTGCCTCTACCTCGCGGCCGAAAAGCACGGTAAACTCCGCGTCCTCGCGCTGCTGTATGCCCCAGCTTTGGTACGGCCATGGGCCGTGGCCTGCGTTTGCGATATTGCCGTCTATGGCATTACGTGCCGCAAAAACCGCTTCGCCCCTAGTTTCAACATTGGCAATGGCGTGTGGGAAAAGAGTTTCGTTTTTATGCCCGTCGTATGGGTTAAACGCAAGGTCGCGCCTTGTGGGTATATCCCACGCATTTGCAAGGCGCACAAACATAAAATGCATCTCGCCCGTAAAGCTTTTTGGGCTGTAGGAGCTGCGCTGTTCGCCAAAGGGCACGGCTAAGGTATAGCTTTTGCCTGCCAGATACACAAGGCTTTGCGCCATGCTGTCTTCCATTTGCAATATAAGATGCACGCCGCCCTTGGTGCTTTCTATGGTGATGGCGTCGCCCTCCTCGTATGCCGCGCGGTACAAAAGCTGGGCATATTCGCTGTCTTGCGATATGGCGCGTACCTCGCCGTTTTTATCTGTTATTTTAATAGTAAGCATATTTAAACCTCTGTTATATTATTTCGGCACAAAAGCCGATATTTTTGCTATTTGTTTTTGCTGTAAGATGCAAAAGGCTTGCGGTTTTTGTGTCGTCGCAATGGTCTTGAAATTGCTCGGTTTTTACCTCGGCTGTAAACGTTTCTTTGTCAAAGCCAATAGAAAGGGTTTCTCCGCCACGGGTAAATATTGCCGTGCCTTCGCTTAATTCTATATTGCCAAGGGTTGCAAATACCTCTGTTACGCTGCCCTCGCCGTTAAATTCAAAATCGTCACATAGCGACAGGTGCGCATTTTCGTCTGCCTTTATGGTGCGGCTTGCTTTTTGTAGGGTTGCGTCTTGGTAGCAGCCACTCATATCAAGGCTAAAGCTATTTTGCTCTGCTTGCTCGTTTTTGCAGGCAAACTGCGCGCCAAAGCTTTGTGGCTTGCCGTTTATTATAGGCAGATTATGGCTAAAGGACGTGTTTATAAATACGCTGTAGCGTTCGTCGCTGAAATATTTAGCGTCGTATTTTCCGGCGCCGAAATCGCATAAAAGCTGCACTCCGTTTTTCGCCACTATAAAAGAGCCAGCGTCGTTGTGGTTATGGCTTTCGCCGTTGTTGCCGCCCTTTGCCGCAAGCGCCAGATTATCGCGCTGTAAAATAAACCATTTTGCGTCTTGATAATATTTTGTGCCGGCGCACCCTGCGGTAAACTTTACGCTTTCATCATACCACAAAATGTCGCGTATGCCAAGGCAAAAACGATAGCAGCTATCCTTTAGCACAGGTGCCGCCAGCTCTATTGGCGGCAATATACATTCGGGATATTTTTTCGCCAAATAGCAGGATAAGCCCATGCGGTATTTGCCGTTTTCGTTTCCGTCTGAAAAGCTGAGTGTGCCGCCCTTGCCAAGATAAAACACGCCTTGGCTTTGGGCAATTGCCTCTACCCTTTTGTCTTTAAATAAATCTATTGTGCCATTTGTGCGCGTTTTAAGTAAATCTGCAAACACGGTAAAAAAGCCAAAGCCATAGCTCCAATAGTCCACGCCCTCCACGCACACGCCGTCGCCGCCAAAGGAGCCTAAATACACCTCCATGCAAGACATGCATCTGTGCAAAATAGCCGCCAGACGCACATTATCTTTTACGCGATAAATGGCGGCAGCACCCACTGCGCCTGCGCACACGGCAGACCAATTGTTTGCCATGCCCTCAAAGCGAAAGAATGTATCAGCACTGCAAAATGGCGTAAGTATGCGCTTTTCTATGCAGTCTTTTACAAGATAAACCAACTGTGGCTCTAAAACATCTTCGCAAAGCTCCAGCATTTCCGAAAGAGCAAGCCCTGTTTCGGCGGCAAATAAATCTATCTGTGTGTCGTATTGGCTAAAGCTTAGTGGCTCTGTGTGCGCATCAAGAAAATGCGCAGGTAAGCACCAATAAGGCTCTCCACAAATGCTCCATACAATATCCTCAAGTGCAGTAAGATATTCTTTGTTATCCTTATTTTGCCACAAAAGAATAGTCAGCACCAATAGTCGGCGGCGTTTTTCGTAATACGGTTTTTGATATCCAATGCGGTCGCCTGTAATCCAGTGCTGTTTAAAAAGCGAATAAGATGCGCTTGGAATAGGCGTATGCAATGCGTCCTCGCCTGCCTTGGCTATTTCTGCCAGCTGCGCCTTTATCCATGGGCTTTCACATGCGTTTGCCTTTGGCATCAGCGGCAAATGCTCGCAAAACAGGCTTTTGAAAATGTCGTTTTTATTTATCATTACTTTGGGCTCCTTGTTTATTTCTTTGATATTCCGTAGGCGTAAGGCCGGTGTGCTTTTTAAAAACCTTGGTAAAATAATACGCGTTTTCAAAGCTTAGCATATATGATATTTCGTATATGCGATATTTGCCGTCTTGTATCAGCTCGCAGGCGCGGCGCACCTTTGTTTGGTTAATAAAATCAACCAGGCTTTGGTCGTAGGTTTTTTTAAACAGTGCCGAAAGATAGCTTGCGGAAATATTTACATAATCCGCCACATCTTGCAACATGATGCGCTTATCTGCATTTGCCAAAATGTATTGCTTGGCGTTTTCGGCAATGCTGCCGCGCGCGCTTGTAAGCTGCTCCATATGCCCAAGCGTCTGCCGCTTTAGCTCGCGCAGCCACACCAGTGCCTCGTGCCTTGTGCTGAAATGGCGTATCACGCGCACCATTGCAGAGCTGTCTTGAAGATAGCCCACCACCGCGTCTGCCTGCAAAAGGGGCGTAAGAGCCATTGCCACAAGGCTGTACAGCTCCACACATGCGTTGATGCACACGCGCCATAAATGCGCACCGTCTGATATTTGCGCCTCGGCTTTATCAAAAAGCGCACCACATTCGGCCGCGTTTTTCACGCGAATTGCAACCATCATTTTATTGCATATATCCTGCATATTTATGGGCGTAAATTCAAGCTGCGGCACTTTGTCTGCAAATATCTGCTTTGCACCGGAATTCATGTAATATTCGCGCATTGAAATCATATCCTTTGCCGCCACAGACAAGGACTCCCCGCCCGAATACAAATTGCTTACCAGCATAGACAGCTTCATTTGAGTAATATTTGCCGTTGCCGTTTCCAGCTTTGTAAAAAACTGCGTTACAGCGCCGTTCAGCTTATCGCCCTCAAAATTCCACACGTATAAAACAAGGCTTCTTCGCCAAAGGTCGGGATCAAAAATGGTAAAGCTTTTAAACACATTCCCTGCCAGCTTTTCCACAAGCTCATTTTCCCATTCGTACAAACGCCTGTTTTCTTCGTCGCCGTCAATGCTTATGCCGCCGTCGCTGTAGTCTATCATTATCTGCACGATAAAATACGAGTCGAGGGCGCCCTCTGCTTGCAGTGCCGTAAGGCTCTCCTTTGGGAATACATCGTTTTTCACAAAAAGCAAATTCTTCATATGCTCTGCGGTAACCATGCTGCGGTTTTCCTGCATATAGTTATCTGCCTGATGCACACGCGCCAGCTTGTGCCTTTCCTCGCATTTTTCTATTGCCAAAAGCAAGCTTTTTTCAAGGGTAGCTTCCTCAAGCTGTGTTTTAAGCAAATAATCCACCGCCTGCAAGCGCAAAGCCTCCTGCGCCATAGAAAAATCGCTATGGTTTGAAAGCATTATAAACACGGGCGGCTCCGGGGTTTCCGCCACTTCCTTCAGCACCTCTAGGCCTGTGCATACAGGCATGGTTATATCGCATATCACAATATCGGGGCTGTGGGCGGATATAAAATCCAAGGCTTGGCGGCCATTTCGGGCTGTGCCCATTATCTCGCAGCCAAAAGACGCCCAGTCTATTAAAAATTTAATTCCCGACAAAATAATCGGCTCGTCGTCCACAAGTAAAATGCGATACATAATAGCTTCCCCCTTGCATAATGCTTTCGATCATACAGCAATTTTACTTTTGATTGTCCTACCAAAAGGCTCGAGTACAAGAACAATAATAAGCAAAGCTGCTATATGGTGGTTTCCTTCAATAGCTGTACTGTTACCCGTGTAAATTTATTTTTTTCGCTTTCTATGGTAATGCCGCAGGGCTTGCCGTACACCATTTCAAGGCGGCTGTGTACATTGGCAACGCCTATGCCACTCATGCTGCTGCGCTCGCGGTCGCGGCGGCGATGCTGCATTAATTTATCTATTTCTTCGCTTGTAAGCCCCACGCCCGAGTCCTCTACGGAAATATATAGGTACTTATCGTCCTCTCTTGCCGAAAGGGTGATAGTGCCGTACACTCCTGTAGGCTCTATGCCGTGGAAAATCGCGTTTTCCACCAAGGGCTGCAAGGTAAGCTTTATGATATAATAATCGTAAAAGCTTTTGTCGATATTATTAATAAGGTCAAAGGTTTCCATATACCTTATAGATTGTATGGTAACGTAATCGTCAAGCAGCTTTAGCTCCTCTGCAAGAGTAACCTTTTGGGAAAAGCCCTTTGCCATGTTTTTCAGCAAATTGGATAAGCTGCGTGTGATATTGCAAATGCCTTGGTTTTTTTGGATAACCGCCATCCAGTGGATAGAATCCAATGTGTTATACAAAAAATGCGGGTTTACTTGGGACTGCAATAAATCCAGCTCGATATTGCGCTTTTCCTCGCTTATTTCCACAGTTTCTTTTAAAAGGTGGTTAAACGAAAGGCACATTTCGTTTATTACCTTGCCCACCTCGCCTATTTCGTCTTGAGTTTTCTCTATTTCGGGGTTAAAAGAAAAATCGTTGTCGGACATGCGGCGTATATGGGCTATCAGCCGCTGCAAAGGCCTTGTGATAAAATTGGAGCTGATTACAAGTATGCCCAGTGCTACAATAAGCACACTTGCCATTACCACCATTAATGTATAGGTCATTTTACGGTTATCCAAAGTAATATCCGTGGTATTGATGCAATTGTACAATGTAAAGCCGCCGCTTGCAAGCTCTTGTGACATTACCTTATATTCAATGTTTGCATGCTTAAATTCATTTTGCGCTTTAAGATTGCTAAGGTCAAACTTAGATATTACATCTTTATCTTGCACATCAGAGGGTATCAGCAAATCTCCGCCCTTTGTGGCAACGAAGATACTGTTTAGCTTTGTATATGGCTTTAGCGTTTCAAGAAAAAGGTCGGGCGAAAGCTCCATATATACAAATGCCTCTTGCCCTTTTGCCGTAAGGGCAAACACAGGCATGATAAATGTAAAGCACTGCTCGTGCCTTGTGCCGATAGACGGCTCTAAATACGCAAATCCACCATGCAAATGTCGCTCGGCATACGCACGGGTTTTTTGAACACTTGCAAAATCGTCTATTTGTCCGCTGGGTTTCGATATGCTTTGTATTACAAGGCCGTCGTCGTTAAACACCATAAAGCGGTTTAAATATTTGCTTGCATTTACAGAGGTTGTGTTTTCGTTTATAATTTGTTGCGCGTCCAACGCCGCACGCTTGGCAGGCAGCTCTTTTAGGCTGCTATAGCCCATGGCACTTGTAACTGTAGAATGGCTGGCGGTAATAATCGCCAAATTATAAAGCTCCTCTAAGCTGAAATCCATTTGTATTTTTATGGTGTCAAGATATAAAGCGTCGATATTGTCTGCTTTTTGCACTATTATTTTATTAAGATAAGAAAAAAGATAGAAATTGCTAACAATTCCCACCACGGTGATGCATATCATGGTATAAAGTATGATTTTAAACTGAATACTCTTAGTGTTAATCTTTTTCATGCTCCCCACCGCCTTTCCTATATTATAGTATGCCGAGCCAAGTAAACGCAATGCAAATAAGAAAAACAGTAAAAAATAACTAAATCGTAAAATAGTATTACTTGCTTAATAGTAAACTGTAAAAAAGTAATAGTTTTAATAGGATTTTATATTTTAACCTTGGTAAAACAGAGTTAATATTAAAACATCAAAAGGCACAGAGATACTGTGCGCAGCTAAAAACAGGAGGAGAGATACTATGAATTTGAAAAAGATTACAGCACTTTCATTGACAGCAGTTCTTGCACTTTCTACTTTTGCTTCTTGCGGCAGCAAAGCGCCAAGCACACCGGCGTCAACACCTGCATCTACCGCATCGCAAAGCGAAGCAAAACCACAAGAGCCCGTTACCTTAAAGCTGGGCAACTGGGATAACGCCAGCGATCCGCACGTAGACAAGGTAATAGAGGGTTTCCAAGCGTTAAACCCAAACATTAAAATCGAAATGATTGATATTCCCGGCACAGAGTACAACCAAAAGCTGAACATTATGCTTAACGGCGGCAGCGAATTAGACGTATTCTTCGTTAAAGATTCATCTTCCACAAAAGCTATCTTCAACAAAGGCCAAACAGAAGATTTGATACCGTATGCTACAAAAGACGGTGTGGATTTAGGCCAATACACAGGCCTTGATAAAAACTTTACCTTCGACGGCAAGCTTGCCGGTATGCCTTTCCGTACAGACTACTATGTTTTGTACTACAACAAAGACATCTTCGACGCTGCCAAATTGCCGTATCCTACAAACGATATGACATGGAAAGAGTTTGAAGAAACCGCCAAAAAGCTTACTAAGGGCGAGGGCGCAACCAAAACCTACGGCGCACTTTTGCACACATGGCAGGCTTGCGTTATGAACTGGGCCATTCAAGACGGCAAACACACAATGATGGAAACAGATTTGTCTTTCTTTAAGCCTTATTACGAAATGGCTCTGCGCATGCAGAACGACGATAAATCCATCATGGATTACGCCACAATGAAAACAGGCAACATTCACTATTCAAGCCCATTCCTTACCGGCAACGTTGGCATGATGCCTATGGGCAGCTGGTTTATCGCCACAATGGCATCTAAAGTAAAAGCAGGCGAAAGCAAAGTAAACTGGGGCGTAGCAACACTTCCTCACGGCGACGATGTGCCGGCAGGCAGCGTAGTGGGCGCAACAACACCTCTTTGCATTAACCCAACCTCCAAAAACAAAGACGCAGCATGGGAATTTGTAAAATATGCCACAAGCCTTGAAGGCGCAAAAACAATTGCCGGCGTTGGCAAAATCCCTGCAATCGCAAACCCCGAAACACTTGGAATCGTAGCCGGCTTAGACGGCATGCCTGAGGGCCTATTAGAAGCTATGAAATACACAAGCATCGTTTTGGATCGCCCTGTTACAGATAAAGTTGACGAAGTAAACAAAATGCTTGGTGAACAGCACGGCCTAATTATGCTTGGCGAAAACGACATCGACAAAGGTCTTGCCGAAATGGGCAAATTGTCGAAGGAAATTCAGTCTAACTAAAGAGGGCAACCGCAAAAAAATGTTCGCCTGATTAATTAAAACAAAAAGGCGGGTTTACAGCAGTAAATCCGCCTTTTGTGATAAACAAAGTTGTTTGTAGGGAGATATATATGAAAAAAGACAGAACGCTTAACAAAAGGTCGCTGTCCCTTAACGCGCGAAACACAGCCATAGGCATGTCGTTTATTTTGCCAAACTTTATAGGCTTTTTTATGTTTATAATGGTTCCGGTAATATTTTCGTTCTACCTTAGCTTTAACGAATGGGACGGCTTTAACGAAATAAAATTTGTCGGCCTTAAAAACTTTACCCGCATTTTTAAAGACACCGTTTTTCGTGCGGCATTATGGCAAACCTTTGTGTACGTGGTATTTACAGTTCTTATCACATTGGTAGCGTCCCTTGGCCTTGCTGTACTGCTAAACCAAAAGCTGCGCGGTGTAAACTTTTTCCGCAGTGCAGTGTTCTTTCCGCATGTTGCGTCCATAGTAGCCGTTGGTGTGGTATGGAACGCCATGCTTCAAAAGGATTTTGGCCCTGTGAACGAATTTTTGCGTTTTCTCGGCATGACTAACCCTCCGGGCTGGACAGCATCTACAGACTGGTCTATTCCGTCGGTAATTATCGTAAGCGTGTGGCAGAACATGGGCTATTTTATGATAGTTTATATTGCCGCTTTGCAAGATATCCCCATTTCCTTGTACGAGGCATCTACAATAGACGGTGCAAACAAATGGCAGCAATTTAAGCGCATTACCCTGCCAATGCTTACACCTGCGCACTTCTTTGTATTTATGATGCTTACTATCAACAGCTTTAAAATATTCTCGCTGATTATGGTTATGACCGAGGGCGGCCCCGGCACCTCTACCACCATGCTGTCGTATTATATTTATAATCAATCCTTTGTAGCATGGGATTATGGTAAAGCAAGCGCCGCCTCGATGATATTGTTTATTATTGTTGCAACTATCACTGTAATTCAATTCCGCGTAGAGAAAAAGTTTAACGACTTTATGTAATTGCAACATCAAGATAAGGAGAAACCATAATGATAAAGAAAAAAAGCTACATTAGTGATATCAGTACCTATATTGCCCTTGCTTTAGTTACGTTTATCACCCTTTTGCCGCTTATTTGGATGCTGTCTGCATCTTTAAAGCGCGAGGTTGATGTATTTAGTATCCCCATTCAGTGGATACCCACCGATCCGCAGTGGGCAAACTACACTAAAATTTGGAACAAAATCCCCCTTGCACTATTTACCTTTAACTCCGCAAAGCTTACGGTAATTATTACCATTATACAGCTTGTTACTTCCAGCTTTGCGGCATACGGCTTTGCAAAGTGCCGCTTTAAGGGGCGCGACGCACTGTTCCTTTGCTATGTTGCCACCATCGCCATTCCGTGGCAGGTGTACATGCTGCCACAGTATATTATGATGAACAAGGTGCATCTTATCGACACGCATATGTCCATCATTCTTCTGCAAAGCTTTACTGCATTTGGCGTGTTTTTAATCCGCCAATTTTATCTGTCTATCCCAGACGAGCTTTTAGAGGCGGCACGTATTGACGGCCTGTCGGAATACGGCATTTACTTCCGCATCGTTATGCCTCTTACAAAGCCCGCCCTTGCCACCCTTACTATTTTCAGCTTTGTAAACGTATGGAACGACTTTATGGGCCCTATGATTTACTTCAACTCCACAAGCCTTAAAACCATTCAGCTTGGCATACGCATGTTTATAGGGCAGTATTCTGCCGAATACGGGCTGATTATGGCGGCGAGCGTGGTTTCGCTTATTCCTGTTATAGCGGTGTTCCTTGCGTTCCAGCGTTTCTTTATACAGGGCGTTGCCACAAGCGGATTAAAGGGCTAAGCCTTCGCTATTTAAAGCGCACCTCATTTATGTGCTTACGGTAGCCGTGTGCAAAGCCTGTGAAAGCGGCGGAAAGTAAAAGCTTAACCTAAAACCCACGTTTTGCACTTTTCTATGCTTACGGTTTGCACCAAGTTTAAGCCGGCAAGCAGTTTTAAATATCTGCAAAATCTCTTGATTTTTAGCGAATATTAATGTAAAATTACACTTGATAAGAAGATATCTAAAATTCCGCAACCCAAAAGAGGGGCTTTATGAACAAGCAAATTCATCAAAAACAAATTACAAACATTAAAACCGGTACAGCACTAATGTGCTGTGCTGGTTTGCTTATTTTATAACGCAATATACGATGATAAATAATTTTATTTATCACAATATTCGCTGTCAAACTATTTTATTTAGCACAATATATGGCGGCAAACTATTTTATTTAGCACATTATATTGTAGGCAACAGTCTTTGACCGTTCCTCCATCATGCGCTCTGCACGTAGCTAATAAGAATATAAAGAAGGTCGTTCATCTTGAAACGCGAATTATACGAATACGAAGTATTCCCAAAAATTTTGCCAAGCGGCAAGGAAAGCCGCATTATCCTGCGCTCCCTTGCTTATCATACAGCTTTTAAGGCGGAGGAAAAATACATAGTGCGTGTACTGCCGCTTTGCCAATCTCACGATCCGCAAAAGGACGACACTTACTCGTCCTACACGGCAAGGGTGCAAGCAGACGGCACACTTTGCCTTACACACTGCTTTTGCGGCGAGCAAGAGCATTGCATACGCATTTTGCGCGAGGACGGCACAAAGCTTGTGGATTTATCCGTGTATTCGGTTCTGAGCGATTTGTATGCCTTGCGCCCGTATCTTGGGGATATGCACTCCCACACCTGTTTTTCCGACGGCAAGGAAGCACCGGAATTTGTGGCGGCAAGATATAGAGAAGAAGGGTTCGACTTTCTTGCCATTACAGACCACCGCCGATACGAGCCGTCCCTGCGCGCAATAGATTTTTACAAAGATGTCAATATAGATTTATGCCTTGTGCCTGGGGAAGAAATCCACGCGCCTAACCATAATGTACACACGGTAAATTTTGGCGGCAAATACTCTGTAAACGATATGTGGCGAAACGACGAAAACGGCTTTGCCCTCGAAATTGCCGACATAGAAAAAACCTTGTCTTTGCCACAAGGTGTAAGTAGCTACGAAATAGCGGTGTGCATCTGGGAGGCGGAGCATATAAGAAAAGGCGGCGGCTTATCAATATTTTGCCACCCGTTTTGGAAAAACAATGCTTACCAAGTGCCCATTGCCGTTACGGAATATCTTTTGCGCAATAAAATACACGACGCCTTTGAGCTGGTGGGTGGGCAAACCGAAAAAGAAAACATGCAGCAGACCTTGCTTTATAATCAGCTGCGCACAGAGGGCGTAAACCCTGCGGTTGTTGGCAATAGCGACAGCCATAACACCATAAGCGGCAAGGATTTTAACGTGCTTAAAACCATGGTATTTGCGCAAAGCTGTACACGCGAGGAGTTGATTGATGCGGTAAAATCCCATTACAGCGTGGCTATAGACAGCTACGCGGGCGCACATTATCATGTGCATGGCGAATACAGGCTTGCAAGCTACGCCGCGTTTTTATTAGAAGAATATTTCCCCTTGCATCAAGAGCTTTGCAAGGAAGAAGGGCGGCTGATGCGGTGCCTTGTTGCAGGAGATAAATCTGCTGCTAATGCACTGAACGCTTTGTCAGGACGCTGCAACACGTTGCTTGAGCATTGCTTTTAATCTGCTTGACTATAAATAAGGTTTCATATTACAATAAACCTATACATTATTTTACGGAGGACTTGAATGAACCGAAACGAGCAAAATATTGAAAAATATTTCGGCACTGCCCCCTGCGGCGGCGGATTTAGCATGGAGGGATACTGGGTATGGTGCGGCAGCGTAATAAAAGGCGAGGACGGTAAATATCACATGTTTGCCTCAAGGTGGAAAAAGACCTTGCCCTTTCACCCGGGCTGGGGCGTTGGCAGCGAAGTGGTGCGTGCTGTAAGCGACAAACCCGAAGGGCCATACACCTTTGCCGAGGTAGTGCTTGCTGCGCGTGGAGCCGAATATTGGGACGGACGCGCCACCCATAACCCCTCCATACAAAAATGCGGCGACGAATATGTGCTGTTTTACGTGGGCACCACATTCCCCTTTAACGATGTGCCCGAGGACGGCAGCCTTAACCATTACAGCTATCAATGGCTTGCGGCACGCAGTAATAAGCGCATAGGCATCGCCACATCTAAATCCGTTTTTGGCCCTTGGACAAGGCGCGACGAGCCTGCCCTTACCGTGCGTGCCGGATATTTTGACAGCTTTTTGGTGTCTAACCCTGCGCCCTGCATCAACAAAGACGGTAGCTGCCTGCTGGTATACAAGGCGCGTGCATGGCAAAAGCCGCCACACACAAGCGGCGACATGTTTGGCGATATGACTATTGGCGTCGCTTATGCCGAGCATTATACAAAGCCCTTTGTGCGCCTTAGCAACGAGCCTATATTTTCCATTGCAGACGGCATTTTAGAGGATCCTTTTATCTGGCGCATAGATGACGGATATGCTATGATAGCCAAGGACTGGAAAGGCAGCTACACAGGCGAGGTTGGCGCAGTGGCATATGCCCACTCTAAAAACGGCATAGACTGGCAGATAAATAAAGAACGCGCCTTTGGTCGTGATGTGCAGTGGAGCGACGGAAAAACACGCACCATGGGCAATATGGACAGGCCCTTTATCCTTTTTGACGGCGAGGAAGCCACACATCTTTTTGTTGCCACCAACGACGGCAGCGAGGCAGGCTTTGCCACCATGACGCGCTCGTGGAACGCATGCATACCATTAAAAAAATAATTTAAGTGAGGTTTACAATGAACAGTACAATTAATAAACAAGAGCTTTTAGCGGCAGTAAAATGCGCAACAGACGTATTACACACGAACCTAAAGGACTATACGCATAAATTCCAAGATTCCAACAGCTGTGATAATATATATCCTGCCACGGAAAATGTAGAGTGGACAACGGGCTTTTGCACAGGCGAATACTGGCTTGCCTACGAGCTTTCGGGAGATGTGGCGTTTAAAGACGCCGCGCTTGTGCAGGTGGACAGCTTTAAAGAGCGCATAGATAAAAAAATAGACGTAAACCACCACGACATGGGCTTTTTATACACGCCCTCTTGCGTAGCGGCATATAAATTAACAGGGAGCGAAACAGGCAAAAAGGCGGCTCTTTTGGCGGCGGATAACCTTGTGGCACGCTTTCACGAGAAAGGGCAATTTTTACAGGCATGGGGCGAGCTTGGCGCAGAAGATAACTATCGCCTTATTATAGACTGCCTTTTAAACCTGCCCTTGCTATTTTGGGCAAGCGAAGAAACAGGCGATAATAATTATCGCGACAAAGCCATTCGCCATATGAAAACCAGCCTTGCAAACCTAGTGCGCGAGGACAGCTCCACCTATCACACATATTTTTTCAGCCCCGAAACAGGCGAGCCTTTGCGCGGAGTAACCGCACAGGGCTATCGCGACGGCTCCGCATGGGCGCGTGGGCAGGCATGGGGCATCTACGGCACGGCACTGGCATATGTGTATACAGGCGACGAGCAATGCATAGAGCTGTTTCGCCGCGTGACGGATTTCTTTATAGACAAGCTGCCAAAGGACAATGTGCCTTATTGGGATTTAGACTTTACCGACGGCTCAAACGAGCCTAAGGACTCCTCTGCCGGTGCAATAGCCGTGTGCGGCATGCTGGAAATGGCAAAGCATTTGCCAAAAGATGAGGGCGATAAATACAAAACGGTAGCCATGAAGATATTAAAATCCCTTATAGACAGCTATGCTGTTAAAACGCCTGTGGTTGGCACAGGGCTTTTGCTGCACGGCGTATATGCTAAAAATTCGCCATATAATCCTATTCCTAAAGATAGAGGTGTGGACGAATGTAACACATGGGGCGATTATTTTTACATGGAAGCACTTGCGCGCAGCTTAACCGATTGGAAATTATATTGGTAAGGAGAAAAATATGACAACATTTAACACATGGTGCAAAAGCCCAAAAACAGCGGCAGATTATTGTCGCAAGCATTTCCCCGACACTGTGGACGGCACTTTATTGCTGGCAAAGCAAATTTGCAACAACACTTTTACCTTTCGCGAGCATTGGGAAATGGAGCGCACCACCATACCTGTTACCTTTGGGGACAAGGTGGACTGGGAGCATATCCCCGCAGGCGATCCCGAATGGACCTATGCGCTAAACAGGCACACTGCCTTTGTGATATTGGCAAAAGCGTATCTGTACACCGGCGAGGAGCTGTATGCACAAAATTTTGCACGCCTTGCCGAGGACTGGATTTCGCGAGTGCATCTTACACCCGAAACACGCAACACCTCTTGGCGCACTCTAGAGGCAGGGCTTCGCATTGAAAACTGGCTACGCGCCATGCAGATATTTAACGGCAGCGTACATTTTACAAAAGAGCTTAAAGACAAAATGGAGCAAAGCCTTTTGCAGCACAGCCAATATCTGCAAGAGGTAAGCGGAGATTTCCAAGTGCTTAGCAACTGGGGCGTATTGCAAGACCACGGTCTGTTTTTGGTAGGCATTTATTTTGGCGACAACGAGCTTTGCCGCTTGGCGGAAGCACGCCTTTCTCGCGAAATAGAGATGCAAGTAATGCAGGACGGCTCCCACTGGGAGCAAAGCCCCATGTATCATTGCGAGGTTTTGCACTGCTTTTTAGACACGGTGCTTGCCGCAAAGCAAAACGGCTATGTGCTTAACGAACGGTTTTTGCAAAAAGCCCATGATATGTCGCGCGCCCTCAGCCTTTGGATAAAGCCGGACGGCATTTTGGCAGCCCAAGGCGACACCGACAATATCGACGCGCGAGATTTAGTGGCAGAGGCGGCTGTGCTATTTAGCGACGGCAGCCTAAAGCATTATGCCGCGTCGGAGATATACGAAGAAAACATCTGGGATTTCGGCACAGAGTTTTGCGAGGAATACGCGCAGATTAAGCCTTTGCCGCCGCGCCTTGCCTCCGCTGCACTTGCCGACAGCGGCAACTATTTTATGCGCAGCGACAACACAATAAATTCTGTTTGGCTGCAATATCATTGCGGCTGCCTTGGCAGCGGCCACGGCCACGCAGACCAACTAAGCGTTAATGTTTCCGCCTACGGCGAAGATATATTGATAGATTCAGGCCGCTTTACTTATGTAGACAGCCCCATTCGCCGAGAGCTGAAAGCCCCTGCCGCCCACAACACAACGATAGTAGACGGCAAGGATTTCAGCACCACTATCGACACTTGGGGCTATGGCGAAATAGCCGTCCCCGTAAAAGGCGAATACAATTTTACCGACAAAGCGGATTACGTAAGCGGCGCACATCTTGGATATCAAGGCAGCGAAAACGGCGTGTTTACAAGCCGCAAGGTAGTGTATATTAAACCCGATATCTTCGTGGTATTCGACAGCTTTTACACGGCAGGGGAGCATCAATATGAGCAAAACTTTCACTTTGGTGTAACAGGCGCTGTAAAGCCACAGGCGCACGGGGCGGATTTTGAAGGCAAAAAAGCAAACGCCAAAATTGCGGTGCTTAAAAGCGACAGCATAGCCTTTGCAACCAAAACATGCTCGCGCGAATATAATCTTGCCGAGGACTGCACAGTGATGAACGTTAAGCTGGGCGGCAAAGGCTTTACAAGCATGATAACTGTAATAAGCACGGCGCAAACAGGCATCGAACACGACCTTAAAGCGGAGCTTGTACCCGTACTTGGCCGCCGCCGCGGAAAAGCACTGCAAAATAGCGAGGCAGAGGCAGTGCGCATAGTGAAAAACGGCAAGGAATACACGGTGCTGCTTTGCCACTGCGAGGTTATCAGCCAAGTGGAGCTTTTGCAAGTGGGCGATTATATCAGCTACGGCAAAGCCATGATATTCGGAGAGGATTTCCCAAAAGATGGCCTATGCCTTAACTGGTAATCCCTTTTCTCGAGCTTTGCACATGGCAAAATGCATCAAAACCAATAAAATCAAACAATACAAAAATACCCCCAACCGTAGGATAACAAAACTACGATTGGGGGCATTATTATATCTTAAAAACCCTACACATTTACTTATTCGGGGGCTTTCATGCTTTCTACCATGCTGATGTTCCTCAGCTTTTTATTCATTACCAAATTTACAATTGCCGAGAACAAAAGCGTGAGGGCGGCAGATATCACAAAGCTTATTGTTTTTATTTCTCGTCCAAACATTACCACGTCCACCTCGGCGGTGCGTATTACAAACATGTGTAAAAACACGCCCAGTACAAGCCCCAAGGCTGTGCCGATAACGCTTAGCATTACCGATTCGCGGTACACGTACGCCGATACCTCTCTGTCGAAAAAGCCAAGCACTTTTATGGTAGCTATCTCTTTTTGACGCTCGTTAATATTAATATTGGTAAGGTTGTAAAGCACCACAAAGGCAAGCACTGCCGCCGAGGCAATAAGCACATACACCACGTAGGTGATGTTTTTAAGCATATCGTCAAAGCTGCGGCGTAAATCTGACACAAAGTTTATATTGTTGATATCCTCGCACAGTAAAAGCTGCTCTGCCAAAACAGATTGCTCCTCTGCGCCGCTTTGCGCCGTGTTTGCGTACAATAGTGTAAAGTCTGGCTTTGCACCGTATCCGCGTTCATACTCCATTGCCGACATATAAACGTAGTTTTCAACATAGTTTTCGGCAATGCCCGTAACGGTAAATTGCGCGTTTTCCTTGTCGTTGTTTGCAACGGTTATTTCGTCGCCCACCTCTACATTTGCACGGGCGGCAAGCTTTTCGCTTAATACCACGCCTTTTTCGCCAAGTGGTACGGGCTGTTTATTGCCGCGCCTTTCGTGCAAGCTTACAAAGCCATCAAGGCGGTTTAAGTCCTCCGGCACCACAATATAAACAGAGGTGCTGACGCCGCCGTAATTATTCGTGCTTTTTTCTTGATGCACGGCAAGGGAGGAGGCTATCTCGTTTTGATTACTCAATATTTTTTGCAGCTCTGCGCTGTTTACTGCCGCCTCGTCCTTTGCGGATATTACAAGATTGTATTTAAAAATTTCGCTAAACTGCTTGCCTATGATGTCGCTAATGGAATCTCTCAGCCCAAAGCCCGTTACCAATAGGGCTGTACAGCCGGCTATGCCTATTACCGTCATGAAAAAGCGTTTTTTGTATAAAAACAAATTGCGTGCCGTTACCTTATGGGTAAATTTCATGCGTTTCCATATAAAGGGAATATGCTCTAATAAAATGCGCTTGCCTGCCTTTGGCGTGCGCGGCAGCATCAGCCTTGCCGGTGTTTCGTGCAAGGACGACCAGCACGCGTTTGCAGTGGCAAGCATGGTGCAGGCTATAGCTATGCAAGATGCAAGCACCGCGTATTTTACATTGAATTGGCAGGTTAGCGGCGGCAAATTATACATCATGGAATAGGCGTTCCATATCACTCGCGGAAATAGATTAAACCCTATCAGCAGCCCCGCCAAGGAGCCAAAAGCAGACGCCAAAAACGCATAAAGAGAATATTTAAACGCAATGGTGCCCTTGCTGTAGCCAAGCGCTTTTAATGTGCCTATTTGCAGACGTTCTTCCTCTACCATGCGCGTCATGGTGGTAAGCGCCACCAGTGCCGCCACCAAAAAGAAGAATATTGGGAATACGCGTGCTATAGCCTCTACCTTTGAAATGTTTGAATCGAAGGACGAAAAGCTTGTAATGCTCTCTCTGCCAAGCACGTACCATTCGGGTAGTTCAAGGGTATCTATGTCTTTTTGTGCGTCTTTTATCTTTTTATCTGCATCGGCAAGCTTTTCGTCTGCCTCTGCTTTTTTGTCTGTATATTCTTTTTTGCCATCGGCAATCTCTATTTCGGCATCTGCCAATTCTTTTTTGCCCTTTGCAAGCTCTCGGCGGCCGTCTACAAGCTTTTGCTCCGCGTCGTCCAAGGCGTAATTGCCTGCGGCAAGCCCATTTGAAAGCTGCACCTGTGCGTTATCCAAATTACTTATGTTTGCATCTATCTCGGCTTTTGCGCCGTCTAGCTGCGCCCTAAAAGCTGATAGCTGTGCTTTGCCACCGGCAAGCTGAGCGAGGGCGTCCTCCTCCTGCTGCTTTAAATATTGCGCGGCAGCGGCGTTTTCGGGCGTGGGGTTTTGGGCATAAAGAGCGTCTGCCGCCTGCCTTGCGGCGGTAAGCTGGGCAAGCTGTGCCTCGCTTTGTGCAAGCTGGGCGGCTGTTTGCGCGTATAATTTCTCGTTATCCTCCACTTGCGCCTTGGCGTCCTTTAGCTTTTGGGCACCTGAGTCTATCTCATTTTGCGATTGCTGTATAGTCCATACAAAGTCCTTGCGCTGTTTTAAAAGCTCGGCTTCGCCGTCTTGTATTTCTTTGGCGGCATCGGCAAGCTCTATTTTTGCGTCGGCAATTTCTTCCTCGCCGTCTTGTATTTCCTTTGCGGCATCGGCAAGCTTTTTTTCCGCATCTGCCTTTTCTTCGTTATATTCGTTTCTTGCGTCTGCAAGGGTTTCGTTTGCCTCAATTTTTACTTCCTCAAGGCGTATTTTGCTTCGCTCCGGTGCGATATCCTCAAGGCTTGCCACAAGGCTGTCTTTCACCTGCGTGTATTTGCTCGACAGGGAATTAAGCGCCTTTGCGTCTTTTATTGTGGCATATATTTCGCTGTACTGCTCCATGGCAAAGCTGTCGTTTGCAAAATATGCCACAACATTTATTTGCCCATTGCCCACATGGGCTGTTTCGCGCTCGAAAGAAAAATAGTAGGAGCTTTCTACAACGCCCACTACGGTAAACTTTGTTTGCGAAAGGGTTTTGTCTAAATCTTTATTTTCCGCTGTGGCGGTAAGGGTATCGCCAAGGTTTATGGCAATGCCGTTAATGGGGCTGCGCTCCACTACACATTCTGTTTTGTTTTGAGGCATACGCCCCTCGGCAAGCACAAACCGATTAAGATAATTCTTTGGGTTTTCCTTGGCTATTTCGCTAAATGGCATGCTGTGTACACGTGCCACCACGTTTTCGCCGCCGCTTGTGTGCATTAGCAAATCTGCCGTATACGAGGGCATTACTTCGTCTATGCCCTCTGTTTCGCCAATGGCTTTTGCGTCTGCATCTGTTAAGCCCAATGTGGAAATAACTCGCAGGTCTGCAAGGTTTGTTTCATCAAAATATTTATCCCCCGAATATCTCATATCGGGAGTAGCCGCCAAAAGCCCTGCCAAAAAGCCAACGCCTAAGGCAACTATTGCAAATATAGCCAAAAATCGGCTAAAGGTGTTCCAGATAGTGCGGCGCACCAGTTTTCTATATGTTTTTTTCACGCGTTACCACTCAATCTGTTCTATGGGTAGCGGATTTTCATTAATATCCACGCTCTCAACCGAACCGCTTTTTACATGTATTACTCTGTCTGCCATTGCTGTAAGCGCCGTGTTGTGGGTAATTACAATTACGGTGCGTTTTGTTTTGCGGCAGGTGTCTTGCAATAGCGACAAAACTTGCTTGCCTGTTTTATAATCCAGCGCGCCTGTTGGCTCGTCGCAAAGCAAAATCTTTGGGTTTTTGGCAAGCGCCCTTGCTATAGCCACACGCTGCTGCTCGCCGCCGGAAAGCTGTGCCGGGAAATTGCGCATGCGTGGGCCAAGGCCAACGCCGCGCAAGGTTTCGGCACTGTCTAATGGGTTTTTGCATATTTCGCTGGCAAGCTCCACATTTTCAAGGGCTGTTAGGTTCTGCACCAAATTGTAAAACTGAAACACAAAGCCCACGTCATATCTGCGATATGCCGTCAATTGCTTTTGGCTGTAGTCGCTTATCAGCGCGCCGTCTAATTCTATGCGTCCTGTGTCGCATGTGTCCATGCCGCCAAGCATATTAAGCATGGTGGTTTTGCCTGCGCCCGACGGCCCCACAATGATGCAAAATTCCCCTTCTTCTATATCAAAGCTTATTTTGTCTGCCGCTGCTATTTCGGTTTCGCCCATTTTATAATATTTGCAAACGTCTTTAAAATGCACATAGCTCTTTTTTTCTTCCAAAATACTTTTCTCCTTAATAAAACATGTTTTATAACATGCAGATTGTATGATAATAAACTTAGTGTTGATTAATCGCTTTCTATATATTATAATCAGAGTAAGCACAATGGGCAATCCACAAATACGACATAACAGTAGGAAAATAGACAGATATCGCCGTTACTGTCTATTAGAATTGTAAATTATTTTTGAACAAAAGGGGGGCTTACGTTTTGGATAAAATTACCGACAGACGTGTGCGCAAAACCAAGGCTGCGCTTAGGGGCGCACTGGTAAAGCTGATGGAGAAAAAGAGCATACAGGAAATAAGCGTAAAGGAGCTTTGCGAAAAATGCGACATCAACCGAAGCACCTTTTATTTGCATTATACCGACGTGTATAATCTGTTGCAAATGATAGAAAAAGAGATGCTTTTGGAACTAAATGCTGTGCTTGAGGATTTTGAGCTGCCGAAAAACAAGCCGCAAGCATCTCCCAGCCCTATTATGTGCAAAATTTTTAAATTTCTTGCAAGCAATGCCGATATGTGCCGCGTGCTTTTGTGCAATAACGGCGACATGGCGTTTGTGGAGGAGGTAAAAGGGATTGTGCGGATAAAGTTTATGAGCGAATGGCAAAGCCGCATAAACAGCAGCGCAAACGAGCAAACTGAATATGTGTACACCTTTATTATATCCGGCTGTATTGGTATTTTGCAGGAATGGCTGCGGCGTGGCATGCCAAAATCTGCCGACGAAATGGCACAGATTGTAGAAAAAATATTGGTTAGCGGCGTTGCGTCGCTAAGCTTTTAACAGATAATGTAAAGGAGATAAAATATGCCCCATAGATATTTTACCGAGGATATTAACGATAAATCAGGCACATTGCACGGCGAGGAGGCGCACCATTTGATGCGTGTAATGCGCGCAAAGCTTGGCGAGGAGCTGACGGTGTGCAACAAAAAAGGCACCGACTATTCTTGCGTAATAACTGCTTTTGCCCCAGACAGCGTGGCACTGGCAGTAAATTCCTTTGCGCCCTGTGTATCAGAGGCATCTGTAATGGTTACATTATACATAGGATATCCAAAGCAAGACAAGCTTGAATGGATAATACAAAAGGCGGTGGAGCTTGGCGCGGTGCGCATTGTGCCGTTTTTTAGTAAATACTGCGTGGTTACGCCTAAAAAAGAAGAAGATAAAAACATAAGATACAACCGCATTGCCCTTGAGGCCGCAAAGCAAAGCGGCAGAGGAATAATCCCCACAGTGGCAATGCCACTTAGCTTTAAAGACATGCTGAAAGAGGCGGCGCAAAATGACGCAGCTCTTTTTTGCTACGAAGCAGGAGGAGCCTCAATACATAGCCGGCTGCACGGCGCAAAAACCGTGTGTGTTATCACAGGCAGCGAAGGTGGCTTTTCCAAAGATGAGGCAGCCGAGGCAATGGCCGCAGGCTGTACTGCAATAAGCCTTGGCACACGCATATTAAGATGCGAAACTGCCCCCATAGCCGCCCTTGCCTCTGTGATGACCTTGACCGGTGATTTACAATAAAGGAGTTTTGTATTTTGCCTAAAAAATTAGCTGTACTTGCCATTTGCGCGGCTTTGTCTTGCTCGCTGTTTACAGGGTGCTGGTGGGACAATAGCTCATCGTCCTCGTCGTCCTCGCGCCCACAGGTATCGTCTTCTTCCTCGGTAAAACCCGGCTCGTCTTCTATGTTGCCGGACGCGTCCTCTATGCTGCCGGGTTCGTCCTCTATGATACCCGGCGCGTCCTCTATGCTGCCGGGCTCGTCCTCTATGCTGCCCGGTTCATCTTCTACTTCTTCCTCCAAACCATCCTCCGCTGCGGCTAACGCCGCGGTGGAGGATTTAAAATGGGCAACTCGCCTTGTAAATGCGCAAAACCCATTGCCCGAAAACTTCACGGTAAAAACCACCGCAATAAGGGGCTACGATAACCGCGAGTTCGACCACCGCGCCGCCCAAAGCCTTGAGGCATTGCTGCATGATGCAGAGCAAGCAGGAAATAAGCTGTACTTAGTATCTGCATATCGCAGTATTGAGAGGCAAGCCGCACTGTTTAAACGCAAAACCGCATTTTACACAGCACAGGGCAAATGCCTGCAAGATGCCGAAAAAGAAGCGGCAAAATGGGTGGCACGCCCCGGCACGTCAGAGCATAATACAGGCCTTGCCGCAGACATAGTTTCTGCAAGCTGGTACGAAAACAATAGCGACCTAACACAGGCATTTGAAACCACACCCGAATTTGCGTGGCTTTCGGCGCATTGCTCGGAATATGGCTTTATACTGCGCTACCCAAAAGGCAAGGAGGACATTACAGGCATAGCCTATGAGCCGTGGCATTACCGCTATGTTGGGGAAAACGCCGCCGAGAAAATATGCAAGGCAGAGCTTTGCCTCGAGGAATATTTTTTACAAGATGCATAGTTTATTAACAATTTATACATTATTTTATTATGCTTTTTACCACTATAAAATATGACGCAAGTATGCTACAATTGTGAAAACAACAGTTGAACGAGGTGCTTTAAATGGCTGATTATATATTACTAACCGACTCTACTACCGATTTATCACCAAAGCTTGTAAGCGAAATGGACGTTGTGATAATGCCCATGATATTTACTATAGACGACAAAAGCTACCAAAACGATCCTTTTGAAAGCCAGCTTACAAGCAAGGCTTTTTACGATTTGCTGCGCTGCGAAAAAGCCTCTACCACAAGCCAAATACCCGTGTCGGAATTTGAAAGCGCTGCCGAAGATTATTTGCGCAGCGGCAAAGACATATTATACATAGGCTTTTCCTCGGGGCTTTCGGGCACGTTTAATTCTGCTCGCCTTGCCTTTGAAGCTTTGCGCGAAAAATATCCAAGCCGCAAGCTTATCGAGATAGATTCCCTTGGTGCCAGTATGGGCGAAGGGCTGCTTGTATATTACGCCGCCATGCAGCGCAAAAGCGGCAAAACCATAGACGAGGTAGCCGCATGGGTGCGCGAAAACAGGCTGAACCTATGCCACTGGTTTACCGTGGACGATTTAAACCACCTTAAACGCGGTGGACGAGTATCCGGCGCGGCGGCACTTGTGGGCACTATGCTTGGCATAAAGCCCGTGCTGCATGTGGACAATGACGGGCATTTAATACCCATGGAAAAGGTGCGTGGGCGCAAAGCAAGCCTTGATGCCCTTTGCAATCATATGGAAAAAACCGCCATTGATATTAAGAGCCAAACTGTTTTTATAAGCCATGGCGATTGCCTTGCAGACTGCGAATATGTGGCAGACCAAGTAAAAAAGCGTTTTGGCGTAAAAAATATTTACATTAATAATATCGGCCCCGTTATCGGCACACACTCAGGCCCCGGCACAGTGGCACTGTTTTTCTTGGGCAGCAAAAGATAGCAAGTTTTACAGATAAAAATATTGCGGCAATTTTTTTTAAACAATGCTTTGTTCAAAGCTGAATTTCAAGATTAATTTGCAAACTTAAATTGCTAAATTGATTTACTAAAAGCAAATTAATAAAAACGCAAAACTCCCTCAAGCCAAATGAATGGTTTGAGGGAGCTTTTTGTACGGTGGTTTTATTTACGGCTCTTTGAAAGGTTTTTGCCGAGCCGTTTTTACCTATGCCGCTTTAAAATGTTTCGCATAGCTGTTTTATTTGCGGCAGCCGTGTGAATACTATTTCTTTTTACGTGGGAATTTAATAGCTGCCTGTGCGGCGGCAAGGCGTGCGATAGGCACACGGAACGGTGAGCAGCTTACATAGTCAAGCCCTGCTTTATGGCAAAACTCGATGCTGGAGGGGTCGCCGCCATGCTCGCCACAAATACCTACGTGAAGGTTCGGGCGTGTTTTGCGGCCAAGAGTTGTTGCCATTTCCACTAGCTTGCCTACGCCGTTTTGGTCAAGATGAGCAAACGGATCGCTTTCGTATACGCGGCTCTCGTAGTAAAACTGCAAGAACTTCGCGGCATCGTCGCGAGAGAAGCCGAAGGTCATCTGTGTTAAATCGTTGGTGCCAAAGCTGAAGAACTCTGCCTCGGTGGCAATTTCGTCTGCAATAAGGGCGGCACGAGGTATTTCTATCATGGTGCCAACCTCATATTTAAGCGCGCTATGGGCATCTGCGATAATCTTGTCGGCTGTTTGAGTAACTGTAGCTTTTACAAATTGCAGCTCTTTCACGTCGCCTACAAGAGGAATCATGATATTAGGCACAATGTTAATGCCCAATTTTTTGCTTACATTCATGGCGGCGTTGATAACCGCTGTTGTCTGCATGGCGGCAATTTCCGGATAGCTTACGGCTAGGCGGCAGCCACGATGCCCCATCATGGGGTTAAACTCGTGCAGAGAATCTATAACATTGCGCAAATCCTGCACAGTGATGTTTAATTCGCCTGCAATTTCCTTTATGTCCTCTTCCTTAGTGGGCAAAAATTCATGTAAAGGTGGATCCAAAAAGCGAATGGTAACAGGGCGCTCGCCCATTACCTCAAACAAGCCCTCGAAATCGCTTTGCTGATATGGCAAAAGCTTTAGCAGTGCTTTTTCGCGGTCGGGAGTGTTTTTCGCAACAATCATCTCGCGCATTGCTTTAATGCGGCTTGAATCGAAGAACATATGCTCTGTGCGGCAAAGGCCAATGCCCTGTGCGCCAAAGTCTGATGCTTTTTTCGCGTCTTGAGGTGTGTCTGCGTTGGTATATACTTCAAGGTCACGCATGGCGTCTGCCCATTTCATAAAGCGGTCGAAATCGCCTGAAATAGACGCCTCTACAGAGGAAATTGCCTCGCCGTAGATATTGCCGTTGGAGCCGTCGATAGAGATAAAGTCGCCCTCTTTATAGTCTTTGCCGCCAAGGGAGAACTTTTTGTTGTCGTAATCTACCACTATCTCGCCACAGCCAGATACACAGCAGGTGCCCATGCCGCGCGCTACAACAGCAGCGTGGCTTGTCATGCCGCCGCGCACGGTAAGAATACCCTGTGCAACAGCCATGCCCTCGATGTCCTCAGGGCTTGTTTCAAGGCGCACAAGAACAACCTTTTTGCCCTTTGCGTGCCACTCGGTTGCGTCCTCGGCAGAGAACACCACTTGGCCGCATGCGGCACCCGGAGATGCTGCAAGGCCTTTGCCGATAATCTCTGCTCTTTTAAGGGCTGTGCCGTCAAACTGCGGATGTAAAAGGCTGTCCAGCTGCTTTGGCTCTACGCGCAAAACTGCCTCTTCCTCGGTAATCATCTTTTCGTCTACAAGGTCTACAGCTATTTTAAGAGCGGCAGCGGCAGTGCGCTTGCCATTACGTGTTTGCAGCATGTATAGCTTGCCGTTTTCGATGGTAAACTCCATGTCCTGCATGTCGCGATAATGGTTTTCCAGCTTTGTTGCAATGTCTGCAAACTGGGTGTAAACCTCTGGCATTTGGTCTTGCAAATGGCTGATTGGTGACGGCGTACGAATACCCGCAACCACGTCCTCGCCCTGTGCGTTGATAAGATATTCGCCAAACAACGCTTTTTCGCCTGTGGCAGGGTTGCGCGTAAAGGCAACGCCTGTGCCGGAATTGTCGCCGCTGTTGCCAAACACCATGCTCTGCACGTTTACGGCAGTACCCCATGAATAAGGTATCTCGTTCATGCGGCGGTATGTGTTGGCGCGAGGGTTATCCCAAGAACGGAACACGGCTTTAATTGCCGCCAAAAGCTGCTCTTTAGGCTCTACAGGGAAATCCTCACCCATTTTTTCTTTATAAAGGCCCTTGAATTTTTTCACAAGCTCTTTAAGGTCGTTTGCATCAAGCTCGGTATCCATTTTAACGCCTTTTGCGTCTTTGGCTGCCTCTAAGATTTTCTCAAACTCGGTTTTGCTCATTTCCATAACAACGTCGCTGAACATTTGCACAAAACGGCGATAGCTGTCGTATGCAAAACGCGGATTGTTTGTAAACGCGGCAAGCCCCTCTACAACCTCGTCGTTAAGGCCAAGGTTAAGAATGGTGTCCATCATGCCGGGCATAGACGCACGTGCGCCTGAACGAACAGAAACTAAAAGCGGGTTTTTCGGATCGCCGAATTTCTTGCCCGTAATTTCTTCCATTTTCTTCATGTATTCAAAAATTTCTTTTTGAATGTCATCGTTAATGGCGCGTCCGTCCTCGTAATACTGGGTGCAAGCCTCTGTGCTTACTGTAAATCCCTGTGGAACAGGCATGCCCAGATTGCTCATTTCGGAAAGGTTAGCGCCCTTACCGCCAAGCAAATCTCTCATTTTTCCGCTACCTTCGGAAAACAGGTATACGTACTTGTGACTCAAATTCATCTACCTCCAAATTTTTTGCATATATGTGTGCTTTGGATGTGCAAAAAGTTGCAAAAACACCCATGCGCACTATTTGACAAATATTATGTCCTTATGCACAAATCATTATATCAAAAATTAAAGGAAAAATCTACTGATAAATATGGCAAAATTAACTTTTTGTCTGTACTTTTGCTGCATTATGCAAAACTTGCCCTTGAAAAACGCTTTTTTTAAGGTAAACTATATATATAAGGTACTCATTATTATTCACGTTGCCATAGCAACTTGACTTATTATTGCCTTTGTACTTGCGCCTTTTGTCAAGTTGCATACAGCAAAGCGGGGCTTTGAGTAGGACAATCAAAAGCAAAATTGCTGTGAAATAACTTTGCGACAAGTTAAAAGTAAATAGGGAGGTTTTTTGTATGAATTTGCATGGAAAAGATATCAAAATCTTCGCCGGTAACTCAAACCCCACTCTTGCTAAGGCTATGGCGGAATGTTTGGGAACTACCATGGGTAAATCTGATGTGGGGCTGTTCAGCGACGGAGAAATTCAAGTATGCATACACGAATCTGTGCGCGGCAGCGATGTTTTTGTGGTGCAAAGCACCTCGTCCCCTGTAAACAGAAACCTAATGGAGCTGCTTATCATGATTGACGCTTTTCGCCGTGCCTCCGCAGGGCGAATAACCGCCGTTATCCCCTATTTCGGCTACGCAAGGCAAGACCGTAAAAGCAAAGCTCGCGATCCTATTACCGCAAAGCTTGTGGCAGATTTAATTGCAAAGGCAGGGGCAGACCGTGTGCTTACCATGGATTTGCATGCGGCGCAAATTCAAGGCTTTTTTGATGTACCTGTAGACCATATGTTTGGCGCGCCGATATTATTGCCGTATTTTGAACGCCGCTTCGCCAAAAACCGCGATAATCTTGTGGTGATGAGCCCCGATTTGGGCAGTGTTACCCGCGCACGCACCTTTGCCGAGCGGCTGGACGTGCCACTTGCAATTGTAGACAAGCGTCGCCCAAAGGCAAATGTATCCGAGATAGTAAACATCATCGGCAACGTAGAGGGGCGCGATGTGCTGATAGTAGACGATATGATTGACACTGCAGGCACCCTGTGCAACGCCGCCGCCACCGTTAAAGAGCGCGGCGCAAAAAGTGTAATCGCATGCGCCACTCATGGCGTGCTTTCAGGCCCTGCACTGGAGCGCATTAGCGCAAGCGCGCTGGACGAGGTGGTAATTTTAGACACTATTTGCTTGCCCGACGAAAAGCGTATAGACAAGATAAAAATACTTACGGTTGCGCCTGTTTTGGCAGAAGCCGTGGCGCGTATTTACAGCGACAAGCCTATTTCTTCCCTATTTGTATAGGCTTTGCAAATAATGCACATCTTCGCATAAAAGGGTTTCAAAAGCAAAATTATAAAAATACTTAAAGGAATAAACATGCTATTTAATACTAAAAGTAATATAGATTACATCATCGTAGGTCTTGGTAATCCAGGTAAAAAATATGAGGGAACTCGACATAATATCGGCTTTTGCGCCATTGATTATTGCGCCGAGAAATGGAACATTAAAATAAACAAGGTTAAGTTTGACGCCTTATACGGCACGGGTACAATCGGCGGCAAAAAGCTTTTGCTTTTAAAGCCGCAAACATTTATGAATTTATCGGGCGAGGCTGTGCATAAGGCGTCGGATTTTTACAAGCTTACAAGCGCCGAGCTTATAGTGCTGTTTGACGACATTTCCCTTGCGCCCGGCCGTATTCGCATACGCCGCACAGGCTCTGCCGGCGGACACAACGGCATTAAAAGCATAATACAGCATATGGGGCAAGATTTTATGCGCGTAAAAATAGGCGTAGGCGAAAAACCAACGCCCGAATTTGACCTTGCAGACTGGGTGCTTTCGCGCTTTACCACAGGGGAAAGCAAAGAAATTAGCGCAAGATACGACGATATCCGCGCCGCCCTTGAGCTTATGATACAAGGGCAAAGCGAGGACGCAATGAACAAATATAGCAGCTAGTTTTGTTTTAAGTGTTTGTTATTATTAATGCGCATATTCTGTGCATATACTCGCTTTTTGAAAGGGCTTTTACATGGATTTAAAAAAGAAAAATAACCTTGCGCTATATACACTTGGCGGCGTAGTTTTGCTCTGCCTTGTTATTCAGCTTATTGCGCCGGGCGCATGGTTTATCGCTTGTGTGCCGTTTTTTGCGGCTATGGGCTCTGCTTTTGTTTTAGTGTTGCTGTATCGTTTTGTGCTTATAAAGGATTTGCGCACGGCAATTGCCAGCTTTGTTACGCCTGTTGTGCTTGCGTGGGCAACGCCACTTTGGCTATTGTTTTTTCTGCTGCTTTCGCAAATGCCCACGGGCAAAAACAGCGAAATGATAAGCACGGTATTTATGCCTATCGTGTCTGCCCTTTGCCTATTTGCTGTGCCTATTATCGGCGTGGTTTTATCGGTTTTATCCATAATAAAATCCGCTGTGCATCTGCGCGCGGCCATGGACACGGAAACGCGGCTTATCAGCGAATTGCCCATGCTTATAAGCGTGGTGGGAAGCGGCATTACCATAGGTGTAATTGCTTTTTTTGTTTTTAATTTGATGGTGCTTTGACAGAATTATGATAAACGATTTATTGCGTGCCACCTCGGAATATAAGCATCTTTTAGCCGGCATTGAGGCAAAGCCCTCGGTGGTGGCTCTTTTTGGTTTGCCACCATCTGCCCGTGCGCAAATAATCGCGGCATTGTGCAAAGATACAAAGCGTAACGCCTTGGTAATATGCGCAGGCGAGGCAGAGGCAACGCGCTTTGCCGAGGACACCGAGGCATTTGGCAAAACATCAGAGGTTTTCCCCTCGCGAGATTTTGTTTTGCGCGCGGTGGAAAGCCAAAACCATGAATATGAATATCGCCGCCTTGAAGTAATGGGCAATGTAGTGGGCGGCCGCACGGCGGTAGTGTGCGCAGGTGTGGAGGCTGTTTTGCAGCTTACCATGCCCAAAAAAGAGTTTTGCGACAACACCCTTACCATTAAGCCCGCCATGGCGATATCCATTACCCAGCTTACAACGCGCCTTTACGGTGCAGGATATCAGCGACGCTTTCAGGTGGAGGGGCCGGGGCAGTTTTCCGTGCGCGGCGGCATTGTGGATATCTATGCTCCCGATATGCGTCTGCCTGCCCGTGTAGAGTTTTGGGGCGACGAAATAGACACGATACATTCCTTTGACATTGTATCCCAGCGGCGTGAGGCGCAGCTTAAAAAAATATATCTTTCCCCTGCGCGTGAGGTGCTTTTTGGCAGCACAACCGATGCAGCGCAGCTTTTGCGAAACGCTATCGGCAAAATATCAGAGCCGCGTCGCACAAAGCTGCAAGGGGCGGCGCAAGCCGATTTGCAAGCCTTGGATAACGGCGTAATGCCATCTGCCATGGACAAATATCTACCCTTGCGATACAAAAAGCCCGAAACGATACTTGGATATTTTGAAGATGAAATAATATTTTTAAACGAGCCGTCTGCCGTGCGCGAAGCAGCAAAGGCAGCCGAATTTCGCTTTAATTCCGAAATAGAACATTTGCTTGAAGAGGGCGTGCTTGCGCCGCCTTTGGATAAGTTTTACGAAGACATTCCGTTTTTAATGGCAAAGGTAAGCGAGGGGCGCAGCATTGCCTGCGAAAACTTTGCACGCACCATATCAGATTTAAAACTAAAGGATATCGTAAATGCCGCCGCCCACAGCCTGCCCCCATGGTCGGGCGAGGTAAGCGCGCTAATAGACGACGTGGGGCCGCTTATAGAGCAAAAATATGCAGTGGCTGTGTTTGCAGGTACACAGCGTGCAGGTGCCGCTTTGGCGCGGGATTTTGAACTGGCTAAAATACCCTGTGCCGCATATCATAAAGAGCCTGTTTTAGCAAGTGGCAGCGTGTGCATAGTAGAGGGGCATTTATCCGCAGGTACAGATTACCCCTTTGCAAAGCTTGCCATTTTTACAAGCCGACGCCATGGGCAAGGGGATAAGGCAAAGGTAAAGGCAAAGAAAAAAGGCAAGGGGCTTGCAAGCCTTACGGACATTGCGCCCGGCGATTACGTGGTGCATCAAAACCACGGCATAGGCATTTACGTGGGCATACAGCGGCTTGATTTGCAAGGCGTTGTAAAGGATTATATCAAAATAAGCTACGACAAGGGCGACACCTTATACGTCCCCGTAACTCAGCTTGACATTATAAGCCGATACACAGCCCCAGGCGACAGCGAGCATATAAAGCTGGCAAAGCTTGGCGGCACGGAATGGACTAAAACCAAGAGCCGCGTGCGCGCCGCCACTAAAGAAATGGCAAAGGAGCTTATTGCGCTGTACGCTAAACGCCAACAGGCAAGCGGATACGCTTTTCCACCTGACGGCGACTGGCAAAGCGACTTTGAAACGCGCTTTGAGTACGACGAAACCGAGGATCAATTGCAAAGCACTGCCGAGATAAAAAAAGACATGGAGCGCGCCCACCCAATGGACAGGCTTTTATGCGGCGATGTGGGCGTGGGCAAAACAGAGGTTGCTCTGCGCGCCGCCTTTAAATGTATAATGGGCTCGCGCCAATGCGCCATTTTAGTGCCCACTACCATACTTGCATGGCAGCATTACAACACTATTTTGTCCCGCATGGAGGCGTTTCCCGTAAAGGTAGGGCTTTTATCGCGCTTTCGCACGGCAAAGCAGCAAAAGGAAACCATTAAAGGGCTTAACGACGGCACTGTGGATATTGTGGTAGGCACCCACCGCATGCTGCAAAAGGATATTAAATTTAACTCTCTGGGCCTTGTAATTATAGACGAGGAGCAGCGTTTTGGCGTAAAAGACAAGGAAAAGCTGAAAGAAAACTTTATCGGCGTAGACATGCTTACCTTATCTGCCACGCCCATACCACGCACCCTAAACATGGCTATGAGCGGCATACGCGACATGAGTACCATCGGCGAGCCGCCCTTTGAACGCCGCCCAATAGAAACCTATGTAATGGAATACGACGACAATGTTATCACAGACGCCATTCGCAAGGAGCTTGCACGGGGCGGCCAAGTGTATTATCTGCACAACCGTGTTGAAACCATAGATTCCTGCGCCGCGCGCATTGCCGAAAAGGTGGAAAATGCGCGAGTGGCAACCGCCCATGGCCGCATGACGGAGGAGCAGCTTTCTCGGGTGTGGCAGCAGCTTTTAGACGGCGAAATAGATGTACTGGTATGCACCACTATAATAGAAACAGGCGTTGATGTGCGCAATTGCAACACATTAATAATAGAAGATTCCGACCGCATGGGGCTTGCGCAGCTATATCAAATACGTGGGCGCGTAGGGCGCAGCGGCCGCAAGGCATATGCATATTTTACCTTTAGGCGCGATAAGGTGCTTACAGACATTGCGGCAAAGCGTTTATCTGCCATTAGAGAATTTACCTCCTTTGGCTCTGGATTTCGCATTGCCATGCGCGATTTGCAAATACGGGGAGCAGGCAATTTATTGGGGCAAAGCCAGCATGGGCACATGGAGGCAGTGGGCTACGAAATGTACGTAAAGCTGCTTAATAACGCCATAGCTGAGGAAAAAGGCGAGGTGGTTTCTGCCGACAAGAGCGACTGCTTAATTGACGTAACCCTAGACGCATATATCCCCGAGGGATATATCGATGACGCCGCCGGCCGCATAGAGGCGTATAAGCGCATTGCTGCCATTGCAGGCAAAGAGGACGCAAGCGATGTACTGGACGAGCTTATAGACAGGTACGGTGATATACCTAAAAGCGTGGAAGGGCTTGTGGACATCAGCCTTATCCGCGTGCTTGCGGCAAACCTTGGCATATACGAAATTACCCAAAACAAAGATTCCCTTATATTTTATTCCGACAAGCTGGACTTGCAGTCCATTCGTCCGCTGATGCTTGAAATGGGCAAAAGGGTACTTGTAAATGCCTCGGGCAAGCCATATTTATCGGTAAAATTAATGCAAAACGAAACACCTATAGAGCTTATGAACGCTGTTTTCGCAAAAATGGGCAAGCTTGCAACTTAGCACTTGCCAAGATGCGAAATTCGCGGTATAATTATTGTTATTATGCGCGCAGGCTCTTTTTAAAACGCGCGGCAATTAAATTCAAGAATATCTGCAGGGCAGCACCCTGCCGGAGGGATTTCTATATGATTAAAAAAATTACTACCTTTGTTTTAAGCATGGCGATTGCGCTTGGGCTTACAGGCTGCACCTTTTCTGCGCCTGCCACCGTGGTTAATGTAGACGGCGAGGACGTTGCCGCCGGCATTTACCTTATATATCAATACGGCGCGTACACAAGCGCACAAAACAAAGTAGAAGACAAAACCAAGGATTTGTTTAAGCAAGATATCGAGGGCGTTAAGGCAGAGGAATGGATTTACAACGAAACCTTAAAGAACGTTAAAACCTATGTATATATAGAAAAAGCGTTTAAAGAAAGCGGAATTGCCTTTAGCGAGGAAGAGCTTTCAGGCGTAAATTCTCAGCTTGACGCCGCCTTTTTGCAAGACGAGAAAACTCTTGCCAAAAACGGCATTGGCAAAGAAAGCTTTATGGCTTACAACATGAGCGAGGCAAAAAAGGCAAAGCTGTATTCCGATAAATTTGTCAAAGACAGCGCAAACAACGTCACCGATGCCGACGCGCGTAAATATATGGAAGAAAAATATTCGCGCATTGCCTCTGCAAGCTTGCCCGTTACCACCGCCTCTTACGAGCAGCTGGACACCGAGAAAACAAAAGAAGTAAAAGCGTTGGCAGATGAACTGCTTGCCAAGGTAAAAGCAGGTGGCACCATTGATAAAGAAACAGCCTCACCAATGCTGAAAAAAGCATTTGAGCTTACAAGCCGCGACTACACCGAAGAAGTAGCCGACCAATACATTACCAAAAACTTTATCCATGCCGCCGCCACTACATATCCACCCGAAATAGTGGCAAAGCTTGTTGCCGCCAAGGTTGGCGACTGCGGAATTGAAGACGTGTATGGCGCTCCATTTGTATGGCACAAAGTAAAAACAGTGGACGACGACAAGGAATTTGAGCTGTATAAGCCTTCTGTTATAAACGAAATACAGCAAAAGGCATTTACAGACGGCATTACCGCCATCACAGACAAATACACAGTAACGCCGAACTCGGGCGCTGTAAAAACATATTCGCCTAAGAAAATCAAGACAAAATAATTTTGTGCAAATTAAAAGCACTGCCGCAAACAGCCCTTAAACGGCGAGTTTCGACAGTGCTTTTTAAAACCGCGCATGCATTATAAAGCATAGGTACTTGCAATGCTTGCCCACTGCAATTTTGCATGGCATTACCCATTTCGCAATTGCCTAATTATAACGAAAACACAATAAGGAGCTACCGATGAACGATTTTACCATTCGCAAAGCAACTCCACTTGATATTGAAGCTATTTTAAATTTAATTTACGCTATTGCACAGTACGAAAAGATGACAGATGAGGTGGTTGCCACACAGGAAAGCCTGCAAAACGCCCTTTTTGGCGAGGGCAGCGCCCAATGTCTTATGGCAGAGGAAAACGGAAAGCTTGTGGGCTACGCCTTGTATTTTTACAATTTTTCTACCTTTGTGGGCACTAAAGGGCTTTATCTTGAGGATTTGTTTCTTTACCCTGAAACCCGTAAAAAAGGCTATGGCAAAAAGCTGATGCAAGCGCTTTTTCAAATAGCCAAGGAAGAAAATTGCGGACGCATGGAATGGTGCTGCCTTAACTGGAACACCCAAAGCCAAGGCTTTTACAAATCTCTCGGTGCAAAGCCTATGAGCGAGTGGACTACATGGCGGCTCGACAAAGAGGACATTATTGCTCTGTGCGAAAATAATTAGAGGGCGTTGCGCTATCACATATAAATCAGCGGATAATTGTAAAATGCGCATCACATGCAAAAAGGAATTGGCTGTATGGGCGCGCATTTGGCAATTGTCTAATATAAACCAAACTTAAAAGGAGCGTTTTCTCATGGCAGGTATTTTTATTGCTATCGCTATTGTTTTAATCGTTAGCATCTTTCTTTTGCGGCCGGGTAAATACAGCCCAGAGCAGCTACGCCTTGTATATGGTGTAAACCACGCTCACAGGGGTTTACATTCTAAAGATAAATCCGTGCCGGAAAACAGCCTTGCGGCTTTCAAGGCGGCGGCAGCTGCCGGCTACGGCGTAGAGCTGGATATTCAGCTTTCTAAAGACGGCGAGGTAGTGGTGTTTCACGACGACACCCTCGACAGGGTAACAGGCGTACACGGCCGTGTAGATGCATATACTTTTGCGGAGCTGCGCACCTTCAGCCTTGAGGGCACAGGAGAAACAATCCCACTTTTAACCGAGGTTTTTGAAGTAATGGGTGGGCATACCCCCATTATAATAGAACTTAAAACAGGGCCGCGCAAAACGGAGCTTTGCGAAAAAGGGCTTCTGCTTATGCGCGCGTATCAAGGCGCGTACTGCGTGGAAAGCTTCGATCCGCGCATTGTGGCATGGTTTCGCAAAAACGCACCCGATATTTTACGCGGTCAGCTTTCAAACGAGCCAAAACGCTTTGACGACCAGCCTAAGCTGCTTGCCTTTGCCCTTGGGCATTTATTTACAAACGCGATAGCGCGTCCCCAGTTTATAGCCTACGGTCTTGGCAAAAAGCCGTTTACCGTGCAGCTTGCTGAGGGCATGGGCGCAATGCGTGTATGCTGGACGGCAAGGCCCGAAAACGACACAAGGCTTATAGAGGAAACAAACGATGCCGTTATATTCGAGTATTATCTGCCTGAGAAAACATATAAAACCCTGTAAAATCTTCTTTAATTTTTTTGGGTGCCTTGATTGCATAAAGGCGCATTAATGGCGGATTTAGTAGTTAAAATATTATCAATTACACTTATATTTTAGCTTTGTCGCACAATAAGATAGATAATGTTCAAAAAAGGCATCTGTGCTTGACTAAGTGCTTAAATTAAAATATAATCAATATGGACATGGGCAAAAATTTATTGTGAAAGAGGTATAAAAATGGATATAAGATACAGTGCTAATCAGCGCGATTTTAAGCGTTACACCACCGAGGAAACTCGAAGTGAATTTTTAATAGAAAATTTGTATAAAAAAGACGAGGTAGTGGCGGTATACAGCCATGTAGACCGTATGGTAACCTTGGGCTGTATGCCAGTTGACGAAATAGTCAGCATTGATAAGGGTATAGATATTTGGGCTAATTTCGGCACGGAATATTTTTTGGAGCGCCGCGAAATAGGCATATTTAATATTGGCGGCTCGGGCAAAATAACTGTGGACGGCACAGAATATGCCCTTGGCTACAAAGACTGCCTTTACATTACCAAGGGCGCAAAGGCTGTGCTTTTTGCAAGCGACAGCAAAGCAGCACCTGCTAAATTTTACATGGTAAGCGCGCCTGCACATTGCAGCTACGAAACAAGGCTTATCAAAATTGCCGACGCTGCCAAAAAGCCACTTGGCGCAATGGAAACAAGCAATAAGCGCGTGATTAACCAGTTTATCCACCCTGATGTGCTTAAAACCTGCCAGCTCTCCATGGGCATGACAGTGCTAGATCCGGGCAGCATATGGAACACCATGCCATGCCACACCCACGAACGCCGCATGGAAGTGTATATGTATTTTGAAGTTCCCGAAAACAATGTGGTTTTCCACATGATGGGCGAGGGCAGCGAAACGCGCCATATCGTTATGCAAAACGAGCAAGCGGTTATCAGCCCGTCTTGGAGTATTCACGCAGGCGCAGGCACGTCCAACTACACCTTTATTTGGGCAATGGGCGGCGAAAACCAAGCCTTCGACGACATGGATACCATACCGGCAACTATGCTAAAATAGCCACATTCAACAATATTTAATATAAAAAGGAGATTTAACAAAATGGATATGTTTTCTTTAAAAGGTAAAATCGCTCTTGTTACAGGCGCAAGCTACGGCATTGGTTTTGCAATGGCAAAGGGGCTTTCTGCTGCCGGCGCAACTATTGTATTTAACGATATTAAGCAAGAGCTTGTAGATAAAGGCGTTGCCGCCTACGCCGCCGAGGGCATTACAGCCCACGGCTATGTATGCGACGTTACAGACGAGGAGCAAGTAAATGCATTTGCCGCAAAGGTAGAAAAAGAAGTGGGCGTTGTGGATATCCTTGTAAATAACGCAGGTATCATCAAGCGCGTTCCCATGTGCGAGATGTCTGCCAAAGATTTCCGTCAGGTAATTGATGTGGATTTAAACGCACCGTTTATCGTATCTAAAGCCTTTATCCCTGCCATGATTAAAAAAGGCCATGGCAAAATTATCAACATTTGCTCCATGATGAGCGAGCTTGGCCGCGAAACTGTTTCGGCATATGCCGCAGCAAAGGGCGGGCTTAAAATGCTTACCAAAAACATTGCAAGCGAATACGGCGAATTTAACATTCAGTGCAATGGCATAGGCCCCGGATATATCGAAACCCCGCAAACTGCCCCCTTGCGCGAAAAGCAAGCCGACGGCAGCCGCCACCCATTTGACGCTTTCATCATCTCCAAAACACCTGCCGGCCGCTGGGGCACACCGGAGGACTTAACAGGCCCTGCCGTGTTCCTTTCAAGCGACGCCAGCAATTTTGTAAACGGCCATATCCTATACGTTGACGGCGGTATTCTTGCCTATATCGGCAAGCAGCCGGGCTAAGCGTTGGCAGATTAAATAGAATAACCTCCGGCATATTATAAAAGGCTCTTTGTCAAATGTTGGGGTAGCCACCTATAAAATATGAATTGCGCCAAGGTGTTCTATGCAAGAATGCCTTGGCATTTTTATTCAGCAAGCAAACATATGCAAGATACGGTTGCGGAAACGGTTAAAATTGCGATATCCATAAGCATTACGCTTTAAAACTTTAATTTTGTTGTTGCAACCTTCAGTAAAACCATTGGAAAACGGCACATCAAATGTATTTAAAATTCCTCTTGACCACCGAATATAAGTATCAGCGCAGCGTTTAAACTGCGAAATATCGCTATTTTGCGATATCACAATCCATTTAGAAAGCAATTGCTTTGCATTTGCGCTATCTTTTTCATCGCGAATAGAAAGAAACTTCTCTTTTAAAAAATGCGCGCTGGACAACGTTGCGCTTGAATAGAGCATTACATTTACCTGCTGTTTTTCTTCTTGATCTAAAAATTCAAAGCGTTTTGTAAGTAACGATTTGGAACGCTTGAAATATTTGCGATGTCCGGCAGAAAGATGTGATTGTTCTTGCTTTCGCACAGCTTCAAACGCCCAGATAGCTTGCCTGATATAATGATATTTGTCTACAATCTGCGTTGCTTTTGGAAATAAATTATTCGCTAATTCAGCATATGGTTTCCACATATC
>JAVWZM010000008.1:0-44722 GCA_036661035.1 Oscillospiraceae bacterium | reverse complement strand
TTAAAACCTATGCCGTCATTTACCGTATTTGTGAAACATCTACGTTTGTTGTAAAAACGATGGATGAATCAATTCCTTTTCGAATCAGATATTGACCTGCTAAATGTTCGTATTCGTCTCCTGCCCAATCAATAAATCTACTGTCTTGTTTTCTTGCGAAGGATACGCTCAGCATCACATTATAGTTACGCGCGGTCAATTTCGCCCTATTAAGCCTGTATTCAAATTGTCCATTCTTCACGATGGTAGTTGTTTGTACAATGTTTTGACCGTATTGTTCATCAAGGGATAGAGTCAAAGTACAAAAATCATAAAGACTTGTACTACCTTGAATCACAAAGGTATCTCCAATAAATAAATATTTTATGTTGAAGGTCACATCAATCGCATCTTTAGCTATCGGTTTCGTTTGCTTAAATTGCAGCTTCGTTTTGATAGTGTGAGAATAATTCTCAACCTTGAGATCGGTGGCAACAATGTTATATTCATCCATCCATTTTTGCCTTTCTCCTTCAAGCCTGTTGATTGCCTTACGGCATTTACTTAAACAAGCTGCGATACGATAATCAAGCCAGTTTTTCTGCTCATTAGGTAGTTTAACCCAATATGTAATGTCCCATATGGCAATAACAAAATCCAAATAGCTTTGCAAATATTCATCAAAGTCATTGTCTTTTGCACGTCCGAGACTATTGAGTTTATCCCCAACGCTTTGAATGATGTGTTCGTGGTTCCTCACTTCACTTATAAAGCACTCATAATCCATCAAGTCATAGGCTGTGCTAAGTATTTGATAAAACGAGTACACATACTGGAAAAGTGCAAAGTGCGTCACAAACAAAATTTTATTATCTTCAAATAATGTAGCCTGTATATATTCTGCACGACCTGCCATTTCAGATCCATCACTCCAATAAAATCTTTGTGAGTCTAATCTTGACACTGGCACAGGAGAATATCTGTCAGTAATTTTTTCGGAAATCCAATGTCCATCCATAATGAAATTTCCGGTTGTGTAATTGCCGCCGTCTTTAGCAATACGGAAGGTTACAATATCATAGTCCTTTTTATAACGTAACATCATATCGTTTACACATTCCTTAATTTGCGCTATTCCCATGGACTTATTGAGAACAATTCCAATTTGCAAACGTTTTACTTCTGGTACCGAAATATCTTTTGTTTCGATTATGCTGTAAGCAGAACCGACGTTAAAGTCTTCGGTTAAATATTTTTTCCGTATATATTCAGCCCATGATGCAAGCTCAGGGTATACTAAATTGTCATTAATAGTGAACATTGCATCCAGTTCTTCTTTTACAGCTTGCTTGTGCAACCCAGATATTCGGATGCTTATCTTTGCATTTTGAACAGGGATTTTGAGAATTTCATCTGTAATAATTTTCTCGTTAACTGTATTTCCACAGATTGCGAATGTACCCCATTGATTGAACAGACGCGGATTACTTCGCTTTAAGGCATCTGAAAAGCGAATAAATTGGGTTGAATTAATATGTTCTAACACCATTTGCTCGGAAACTGGTTCATCATAATATTCTAGCATTTTCTGCTGGATAGATGACACGGTTTTTTCTTGCAATTCTGGTAGCATAGAAATAATCTTGATAGACAAGTCGTCAATTGAACAATCATTGCCCTTGTAAGCATAGACAACTGCGTCTAATGTTGGGTTTGCGTCTTGTACTGCAAAAAACAGAGCTATCAGCGGATTAACTGTAAAATCCACCATGCGCGTCGGCATACCATAGTGCTGCATTTTTGATAGAAATTCTATTGGCGTGATAAATTCTAAAAAATCATTAACTTTCATTTTTAAAGTTTCATCATACATAATATCCTCGTTTTTTACAAAGCCAGTCTTTCTTGATAGGCTGCATGTAATAAACTCGTGTTTCAAGGATTGTCCTCTAAAGTAGACCCCCATCTCTTTAAATGGTTGTTCAAAAATATATTCTTTCAAGCTTGTTGTTGGATTTCGTTTGGGGATGACATTGAAATCAATAAGCTCTTTTAAAAAGGTTTCTACAGTATTAGCTTCCTGCATTTTGTCACTTCCTTTTGTTTCTTAAATAGTCACATGTAAAGTTCAACAAGCATTGATAAGATGTAGTTTAACGAATGTGGCATCTCGAATGTGTGCTTTTTTAAATATAATCTATTTGATTGCTGCGCTTGATTAATACATCTGTTTTTTTCAACCGCCCCCCGCTACTTCATCAAATTCAAATAACTTCTATCACAACATCGTAAGCAATCACTGCGAGATAACATTGCTTTTCGAATAGGACTAAAAGCACATTCGCTTAAAAACCATGGGTTCGTTTCTATTTTACCATCAATTGGGAAATCCATCAACTAAAACGAAGAAAGAGCAGTACATATGTAGCTAAAAAGCTACTAAAACTTTCTATACTGGAAGAATATCTAAATTATCTATTAATTATCAAGGGTGGAAGTTTTAATGCCACAATAGAATACAGAAAAGATTTGCAAATATTTTTAAATTATTTCAATGCCATTAATGACCAATTATAACGAGAAGTCAATTCAAATCCACTTGCCAATATGTTAGGCAGCAATTAAGGAGGATAATTTGAAAGAAATAAAAACAACATCACTTGTTAAGATAGCCGATACTATTTTAACAAAAGCCCCGAAAGCCGCACTTCATAAAGTTAACGAAACAGTAAAAAATGCAGCTGAGCAGAAAACAGCAGAGTTGCTTTCTACAAATTCCCAAGACCACAGTGCAGCGGCAAACAGCGCCGACAGCATGGTGGAGGGTGGGCACGTTGTGGCAGAGAAAACAGCGCATGTGGCTGTGTTTACCGTGAAAACCGCTATAAAAATCGGCTCTAAAATTGCTGATGCAAAAGCTACATCAAAAAAGATTAAAGACATAACAGCCGAAATACACAATTTATCAGCAGATGCTTATGTGCCGGACAAGGGCGCAAACCCTATGAGTATAAAAACGCGCGAGGTCAGCGCCTTGAGCGCGCAAGGTAGTGACGACAGCTCACTATCACCTAAGATTAAAAGCGCTACACTTAGACCTGCATCGGAGCCTTTGCTCTCAAGCGGAAATACGCGTGAAGTACAGCCGCAAAGCACTATAAAAAGCCGCGAACAGCCTATTATTAAAACAGCACCGCAGCAAACAAATGCACATAGAGTATCTACCTCAAACGTGAAAAGCCGTGCAATGCCTAAAAAACCACTTGCATCGCAATACACAATCAACGCTGCTTTGCCCGAAAAAGGCGGCTCTTTGCAAAAACAGCGCATGCAGCAAATTAAAGCTCGCACGGCGGCGAAAACAAAAATCGCACCGCGCAGTGTCAAAACAAGCAACACAAAAATACGAAAGGTCGGCACGGAGGCAAAAAAAGCGAAGCAAACAAAGGCGGCGCTAAAGCTTGCCCAAAAAACCGCACAGCAAGCCGTGCACGTAGCAAAAATAACAGCCGAAAAAGCAGCACAGACAGTAAAAGTGATTGCAAAAGCCGTGATGAGCGCTATCAAAGCGTGTATCGCCGCTATGCAAAGTATGTTTGCAGCACTTGTTGCTGTTGGCGGTACAGCATTTGCGGTAATTCTGATTGTTTGCCTTGTTGCACTTCTTGCAGGTTCAGTTTTGGGTATTTTCTTTGCTGCCGAGCCTACGGGCCACGGTATCCCCATTCAAGATGCAATGTCAACGCTTAACGAAGAATATTATAAACAAATTAAAGTTATCCAAGAAAAAGTGCCGCACGACCATGTAGAAATTAAATCCTCGGACGGCGTAATGGGCATTCGTTGGGAGGACGTTTTAGCAATTTATTCCGCAAAGATTACTGGTGCTGATACACCTACAGAGGTGGTAACAATAGATGATACAAAGCTTAATATGATACGCACCATACTTGTGGATATGAACAGTGTTGCCTACAAAATGCGCGTAGACAGCAAGGAAATCACGGTGCCTGTGTATGATGCGGACGGCCAGCTTACTTACGATAAAAACGGCGAAATCATTACTGAAATACAAGGTATTACCGAAACTACGCTTATTATTGAGCTACAACACAAAACGCCCGCACAAATGGCGAGCGAATACGGTTTTACAGCAAAACAGTACAGTGCGCTTGCTCTTTTAGAAGAAACGCAGTACGCTACGCTTTGGGCGCAATTATTAGGTGGCCTAACGATGAACGGCAGCGGCGAAATTATCTCACCTGATACCGACTGGAAAGGCACAGATATTTTTGCGTGGCCTTTGCCAAAAAGCTTTTCTGTAACTTCACGCTTCGGCTACCGCAAAGGCCCATTTACAGGCAAAATATCCTATCACAGCGGCACCGATATTGCCGCGCCCTACGGCACACCAATCCTTGCGGCGGCAAGCGGCACGGTCACAGTTGCAAATGCAACCGATCCATGGGGCTTTAGCTACGGCTACCATATTAAGCTGGATAACGGAAACGGTAAAGAAACCTTGTACGCTCACTGCTCAAGCATTTGCGTTACGCCGGGGCAAACCGTGCAGCAAGGCGAGGTAATCGGCTTTGTGGGCAGTACAGGCAATTCTACAGGCAACCATCTTCACTTTGAAGTGCAAGTCGGCAGCGAGGCGGTAGATGGGCTAGGTTTTTTTCAAGCTTTCTGCACAGTGCTAAATTTTAATTACTAGCTTATACAGCAATTTTACTTTTGCTTGTCCTACTCAAACCCTCGTCTTTGCTGTATGCAGCTTGGCAAAAGGATTGAGTACAAGGACAACAATAAGTCAAGCTGCTATATCTTGCCAAAGCTTTCGGTAAGATAATAATTTGTGATATATATTAAAGCACCAAGCATGGCTAGATACATTGCCGCGGCTATTGCAGTAGATGGGTTTTGAAACATTGCTGTAATGTGAAAAAGCGGATAAACCGAAAGCCATTTTGCAGCTACCGCACCCGAAACCGAAAGCAATAGCGGCAAGCAGAACGTGGCAGCCGATACAAACATAGATGCCAGCATATTATGCAGCCTTTGCGAGAGCGCAAGTGCCGTGCCTGCTAAAGCGCGCACGGCGATATACCTTGCGAATATAAATAGAAACAGCATAAAAAACAGCGGTATTTCAGGCATTGCCGAAAACTCTTGCATACTGTAAATAGGCGCTGTAAACGCGCTTATGCCGTAATCGCGCAGTACCGTCCAAAACCGTGGCAGTACGCTTGCAAAGCTTAGCACGCCGCATGCAATGTTTACGGCTATCAGCTTTGTTTTTACGGTTTTTTCTCTGCCCAGTGGCGTAGCGCAAAGCACCTTTGCCATGCCCGATTGATGCTCCATTGCAAACAATCCGCTAAAGCACAAGGCGCATAAAAGCGAGGCTAATAGCGCGTCTGTTGCGTCTTTTCTATCGGCTGTGTCAAACAGCTTTAAATACGGCGTTTCGTATACAAATTGCGCGTTTTTATGCTCGCGTAAATATGGCAGCTTACCCGTAACTCGCATAAAATTGTTCATATCCTGCTGCAAAGCACCATAGGCACTCATCATTATTTGATATTGCTCGCCTGTAATTTTACCTGCCGACATTTGCGCCTGCAAGGTGTAAATAGGCAGAAACTTCTCGTTTTCTTTGTTAAGCCATTCTATTTTATCCTTTGTTACCGCGCCCTCCACGCCTTGCATATATCGGCGATAATATATTTCGTTTGCGTCTATATAGCTTTCGGTGCGTATGCCCTCGTAAACGCCAAAACCTACAAATAGCAATAATAAAGCTACCGCACCATTCATTATAAACAGCTTGCGCACCTCTATGCGCAAAAGGGTGGTGCGTGGTGGCTTTTTTGTTTTATGTAAATGCAAAAAAGGTAAACCGACAAAGCTTGCCGCCACGGAAATACGCGGAAATTTAAATGCAAATTTAGAGCCTTGCGAAAGCTGCGCCTTTGAAAACACAAGGCAAAACAGCAATATAAATGTAGTGCCAAAGAGTATTGCCGCAATGCTTTCTACTAAAACAAGCGGCACAGGGCTACCGAAAAAGTAAAGATTACGGTAGCCGCCTATCAGCTCGTTTGTGCGCAAAAGGCTTACTAAATTGGCGTATTTTGTAATATTCAGCTTGCTTGTGGCAGGCACAATAGAGCGTATAAATAAATTTGCACCCAAAAACGAAAGTGCTAAAAGCCCACCTGTGAAAAGGCGTTTTGCATACAGCATTGCCAGCATTACCCATGCACCGCAAATAAACGCTGCCGCCCATTTTGTTAAAAGAAATAGCCCAAGATATTGCCCTACCGAAAGCTTTAAGGTGCTGCGCATTAAAAGCGGCAGCGACTGTATGCTGCGGCTTAAATCTCCAAGGCCGTATACTCCGCCGCAGTAAAGCAAATTAACGCCGTATAAAAGCATTAACACTGCTAAAAGGCTTGCGCCAAGTGCCGCAAGCTTTGCGAAAGCGGTGCTTAGCCGCCCTGCTTTATTTGCGCGGATTAACGCGATAAGCCCGTTATCACGTTCTTGCCGCACAAGCACTGCCGCAATTAAAAGCATGGCAAATACGCCCACTACATCTGTGAGCGCAAAATCCAGTGCCGTAAATATGCCCATTTGCGGCACATAATCTATTTTTGTATCGCGCATATCTTCATATGCCTTTGCCGTTGCGTCTATGTTTTTAATATCGTAGCCGTCTTTACTTTCGGCAAAAATAGAAATGCCCGAAAGCTGCTTTGCCTTTGCGGCAATAGAGGTTAAAAATTCGTCGTAGCCTGCCACAGTGTCACATTCGGATTTAATTTTTTGCAAAAAGCGGTATTCATCTGTAAGGTTTTCGGTGTATTTTAAGTAGCTGCCTGCCATATATACATCGTAAAATTCGGCAAACTCCGCCTTGTATTGCTTGCGTAAATATTCGTCCGGCTTGCCGTTATTATACGCCTCGGTGCGCAGCACGCCCGACACCATGCTTAAAGCCTCGATACGGCGAAATTCCTCGTCTATAAAGCTTGCTTTTTCGTCTATGCTCATGCCGCTGATAGCAGTATTCATAGTATGGTAAGCGTGGGAAGTAAAGGCACTGCCTTTGTTTGTACTCGTCCATATCAAAAACAAATTTAGTAGCGCAAGAGAAAGCAAAGCCACAATAAAAAAGTGACTTTGCCATATTTTTTTTAATTCAAATTTACAAAGCCTCATCATTCGTCTGCACCAAAAATAGAAAGATACACATCTTCAAGGCTTTGCGCTTTGTATTTTTCGCAAAGGGCGGCAGGCGAAGCCTTATCTACAATTTCGCCATGCTTTAATAAAATTATTTCATCAGCTACGCTTTCCACATCGGATACCACGTGAGTAGCTACTAAAACAATTGCGTTTTTCGCAAGCTCTGCCAATACCTCGCGCAAGCGCACGCGCTCTTTAGGATCAAGGCCAGCCGTTGGCTCGTCCATAATAATTAGCTTAGGTGCGCCCATTAGCGCGGCGGCGGCTAAAAGACGCTGTTTCATGCCGCCCGAATATGCCGATAGCTTTTTCGGCAGCTCCGCCGTCAAATGAACAAGCGCCGCCACGCGCTCTACCTCGGCGGCGGTATCTTTAGGCTTTATTTCTTTTAACGCGGCTAAATATTGCAAAAACAAAAGCCCTGTAAAGCTATCGTACAAATTTTGCTGCTGCGGCATATAGCCGAGTATAGCACGAAATTTTCCACCAAGCACCGCCGTGCTTTTGCCGTTCCAAAGCACCTTGCCCTCAGTAGGCGAAAGCGATCCTGTAATAATATTTATCAACGTGCTTTTTCCGGCACCGTTCGGCCCAAGCAAGCCATAAAGCCCCGGCGAAAGCGTAAACGATACTCCGCCGAGAGCCTTTTTATACGGCAAAGCCCCTTTGCTATGCGGCACGGGATATTGCTTGGTTAGTTTTTCAATGGTTAGCATATGTATAAAACCACTTCCCGTCAAAAGATGATATATTTTTTCAATGACATTTTATTTGCTTATGCTATTTAAGACTAAATACCGCTAGATGAATAATTCTCCAAAAAACGTTTTAATGATTGTGAAATGCATCTAACGGCAGTATCAACGTTATACAGTATTTGAAATTGCGCCACTGCCGCTATTCTGGCAGTTGAACTCCAATTTTGCCATTATTTGCAATGAGAATTTTATTGCCTTATATCAGAATTTACGAGCGTGATAATTTAAGGTTGGAACTATTTTATAACCTCAATATATTCGTAATTATCCAGAGAAGCAAAAAAATCGCTTTTACTTATTAGTGCGCGGTGGTTGACGATCCCCATGAATTTGCGCAAATTACCATCTTGCCCTTTAGTTTGCTTCAGCACTTCTTCCACCTTAGCAATAACTAACAGCTGGTCATCAAACTCGTCCTCAATTAGCACAGGGCGCATCTGGCCATTGTTAAGTGCTTCAAGTGATATCAGCGTTGTAGCGCCCGTGTTTATGTTTATAGCCGTTTGATAATCTTTTTGGTCACTTGTAGCGGCATTTGTATATATAATCACTTGGTCATCAACCAAAGCTGATATATTGTAATATTCTTTTTCGGCAAAGCTTAATGTCGTAACTATAGTTTCTTCACCGGTAACAACATTCATCTTGCTTAATACTGGCTTTAATGGATCTTTACAATCTAATGTAAAATACCAATTATCAAACATTGCGTCCTTTATCGTGTATTGGTTGTATTTTTTCAACAACTTTTTATGAGAGCCATCAGTACTAAGCTCGTAAATTTCGTGTATTTGCGACGCTATAAATTTATCCATAGCGTCATTGCCGGTGAAATCTTCAAGCTTTTTCTCAGAGTATATTTTTTTAACAATTAGCTTATTTGCCCCACCTAAAAGGAAAAGCGTTTCGTTACTGCCAGCCTTCATAAGGCTTTCTTTACCACCTGTTGCTAAATCAACACTTATAATTTCGCTTGTTTCCACCACGTTCTCACCCTGTGAAATTGTGTGTGTAACTTTAAAATATAGCTTCTTGCCATCGCATGCATAAGCACCATATATTCTATCAGACGGTGCAAATTTTGCGAGCATTTTTCGGTTTGCACCATTTGCATCGCAAATCTCTAAATGCGGCAAATTATATTCTGTTGCGTTTTCAGCATATTCATCGCCTATAAATTCCAAAACCAGTTTATCACCTGCGGCTATGGGGTAAACCGCGGCACCATTGAATGGAATAAAAGCTGTGCAGCTATCGCTGTCGTGCATACATGAGGGTGCATTGCAAAGGTAAACCTGCTGTTTTGTGTTGTAGTCGCTGTATAATATATTAAAATTTTCGCCTTCTCCTACAATTTCGTAAATGCCATTATCACTGCCACTAATATCAGAATGGCGATACTCCGGCATTTGAGGCATTTTAAATACTATTTCGCTATTATTGCTACTATCCGTATTTGATATTGTTCCCTTTTCATTTGGTGCTGCGCAAGCTGTAAATAGCAGCACAAGCATGATGCTTTGTAATAAACTAGCTCTTTTCACAAATAATAACCCTTTGCTTTCATATTATTTTTAGCTACTTGCATGGTATAAACGCTATGAACAACATGCTGAAAACCGCAACGCCTAGCGTCGGAAATTTTGCGTTTAATCAGTGAACTGATGTGGCAAGAATATACTTTGCGTTAACTGTGTATAAGTTTTCTTCTTCATCGGATGCGGACAAGACAATTAAATTACCATCACTATCGCCTAAAATTTTACTGCAATTTGGTACATCCAGCTTAACTAATGTGCCCTGCTCGTTTTTTAAATCCAACACAAATATAGTTTCAATATCCTTTGAATTAAGCGCACCTATACTAAAAAACGCATATCTGTCATTTACAGGTAATGGTGTTAACAATTTTTTCAGCTTTATTGATGGCAACTTAAGCGGTATATATTCATCGTTAGCTTTTTTAATACCACCGAGTTTTTGACAGATATGGTAAAATAAATTTTGCCATTGTATGCGGTAAAATAGATGTGTTTAAAGTGTCAGGCGTGCTATGATTTCTACAAATTTTTTCTTATTAGTTTCTATATTTTGCTTGACATATGTTGCTCTCAAAGTCTCGGATGTTTCTCAATATTTCACGAGCAAAAAATTGGTTCATATTTACCAATACTGTTAATATAATTATCTTTTTCAATGAGTGCAAATTCATATCGCGCTATTGGCAAGGTGTAATTTTCTCCTGTTGTGTTTGAAAATGTTACGCTATCCATTAATAACCCTACGATTACCACATATTTGTTGCCATATTCTGCAATTATTTCAATATTTCGATTTGGATCTAAGGATTCATTTGCTTGCAAAGGTAAATTAATGTCTAATACTTTATTGCTAGAGAAATCAAAAAAACAACTTTTATCGGGCATTCCTTTTGTTCTTTTATCAAAAATAATTCCTTCGGTTACAATTCCTTTTATAAATACTTCCTTGGCAGAATTATCTTGATAAACATTACAAATGATTTCTTCTGTATTCGATTGTAAATCCAGCGCCTTCAATTCTCCAGACTGATGGTTTATTGTATACAGAAAATTGTTTGTAAATTTGTAGGAAACCTCGGTAGGATCAATAGTTAACAAGTAACTATTTTTACCCGTTGCTGTGTTGTATAATAAAATATTACTTTTGAATTCGTTTAAAGAATCATTTTTACTTAATTGCGAATAACTTAAAATCAGATTGTTTTTAAAAGCACTTTCTATTTGCAAATTTGGGAAATCAAACTTTTCACTTTCAGTCATTTTACCATTTTCCAAATCCACTTTCGCTATGAAAGAGTAGTGTTGCACATCATTTTCATTTTCTACTGTTTCACTAGTAACAACATACAAATTGTCTAAGCTAACGGCATATTTGCCAGATAAAGTCTGCTGTGGTTTAAATGTAGCAACTTTATTCATGGAGGTTCCGTTTAAGTTTCCTACATAAATATTTGTAAGCGCATCATCACCGTAAGCATGATAACTAGTGCTTAAAAACGAACCATTATATATTAACAACAATTTATCATTTACAGGTACAGTACTAAATGTATTCTCGCAATATTTGAGCCACGAAGTGCATGTTTCGTCTTGATGCAGACATTCAGGTCGCGAGCACAATGAAACGCATTTTTTACTTAAAAAATCTATAAATTTAATATTGCTATTCCCATTTGAACCATACTCGGTAAAGTATAACCCTGTTTCGTTCGCGTAACCTATTGGATATAGAAAATCAACGCATTGAATGTCTTCAGTTTCTTGCGCAGGCAGAACAGTTTTACTATTGTTTGTGCTATTTTTTGAACAAGAACTGAATAGCATTAAAACAATGCAAAATAAAGAAATTTGCTTTATGCGTTTTTTCAATTTGTTATCCTCCTATGAACTATGTAAATGGCTAACATGATATAAATTATAACACATGTTAGCCATTTTAGAAAATTGTAAATAGTTATTATAGGTTTAGGCGCCTATATAATTCCATTTTTGATTAATGCTTTCCACATTAGTGTCAAAGTATAATGCCGTCCCAACTGAATTATTGCGCATTGTTAAGCATGTACCTCTGTTCTCTAAAGCGATTATATAACAAGCACGCGGATTATTAAATCGTGTTAACGCATCAATTTGCGAATCAAGATAGTCATCTTGATTGTCATTATATAGAATGCAACTGTTGTTACCACTGTGGCGATTAAAAGACCATCCTGTTCTTAAATTAGGGTTATAATTTGCAACGTTATACATTCTTGGACGGTTATCTCGCCCAGAGCGTTGAAATATAAACATTTGATCTTGTTCAATACCTTCACTATATAATGTTATGGGTTGCAAATTTTGAGAAGAACCGCCACTTCTTCCTACATTCCATACTAATGGCGAAAAAGATACCTGGTCAGGATTTAGTGTGTTCCAATGTGAAGCAACCCCAAATTCGTATCTTCCGTCATTAAAATCACGAGTATTTGCAAACGCTGGTACCGCCATAGCAACAACCATCATCATTGAAAGTGCTAGAGTAATAACGCGAGAAACGTGTTTTGCCTTTGTCATGATTAAAACCTCCCTAAAATTTGTTTATTTTGAACCAGTACCCCGTACGCTGATACTGGATTCCGAAAAGAGTTGACTATTCAATATATGTAGAAACACAATCTCATTTCAAATATGAATTTCGATTTAACTTGCATTGTCAGTATTCAACTTAAATACACTTTTTACAGAATATATATATTGTAATATAGATTATATGCTATATTATGACAAACATCAAGTAATGAATTTCATTTTATTGAAAATCTGAATACTGAGTTTTTTAATTTTCCGGTTACCAATTGTGATGCAACTACCATTATTGCGGCTCCGATAAAATACGTTGCTTGATAAGCGCACAGTAAATAGCATATAACACTTGCAATAACTCCGACGAAGCAAATTGCAAGTGATACTTTCCTGTGGTGCTTACGCTCCTTGCTATTTAAGGGTTTACGTAAATCTTCAACAGGTGCTAGCAGCCAAGTGATAATTAGATTAGGAATTAGCAAGCACATCATTGCGATTGCGAGTTTCTGAATTGTGAAAAGACACGGCAGTGTGAACACCACCGCAAAAATTATCACAGATGCACAAAAGCAACGAAAGCGTGTGGCGAAGTGCAAACCACCGGCGTAAATTCTAAATGGAATGTGCATCAACATAAATAAGCACATTTGCCAAAACATATTGATGCATAAACCGGCAATCAAAAATACTCCCCATGCAAATAGGCTGTGAAGCAAATCTTCAACACCGTATTCGTATATATCCGAGTTTTCGTCTTGCACAATTCCCATTGCTATGGCTTTTTTTACAAGTGCTTTCACCATACTCTTAGTCGTTGCCAAAATGCTTGTATTGTTCAAGTGCTTTTGGTGGCTTTGGCTGATAGCTCCACGCCATACAAGTGACATTGATGTTCGTTAAAGCAAAGATAAAGCTTGCACTCATCAATGCCGCCAGCGCAATTTTTTGCAATTTATATATTAACCTTTTCATTAATAAAACCTCCCCTTAAATTTGCTCTCATTATATCGCAAAGAGCAAATTTTGGGGGAGGTTTTGACTATTATGTCAAAATTTTTGTCTAAACTGCATTATTGATTAGGCAAAGTAAAAAGAAATGCAATTGTAAATACATTTTCAGTAAAGCTAGTTTGCATTGTACCACCATATTTTTGGATTGTACGTTTAATATTTGAGAGTCCGATCCCGTGGTGGATTCCATCCGGCTTTGAAGTAAGTATATTTCCATTATCCTCGTTAATATCGTTAATTTTATCATTAATGATATGAACGGATATCATATCATTAATCGGTTGAATTTTCAAGGAAATAGTTGCGCTCAGATTATGTTTTCGCATTTCTTCGCAAGCACAAATAGCGTTTTCAAAGGCGTTTGAAAAAATAGTACAAATATCTTGATATGAAATAAAATCAAAATCGGAGAAGCCGATTTTAGTCACAAAGGTTATTCCTAAGTGCTGACATTCGTTATGCGTATGCATTAATATACATCTTAATGCATTACAGCTCACAGCCTGATATAGCTCTTGGTATGGTAGATTTTCAATTGCTGATGAAATGTCATTGGAAATTTTCTGATGTTCTAGATCTGTGTTACTGCTATTTATCTGCATTTGCAAAGTTAAAAGCTGATGCTTAAAGTCATGCACAAGACTATTCATCTCTTTATAATTTAAGTCCTGCTGCATTATCACAGTTTCTTTCATCTCACCTTGAGCACGCATTTCTGCTATTTGAGTTTTATAATGATGCTTTTTGCGCATGTCGCTGTCGCTTGCAAAAACGATAATATTTACAATTATTAAACTCATAATAATAATTATGCTCTGAATAGTCAGAGCTGTGCTGAATTTTGCAAGAGTACTTACTTCTACAATAAAATATGCAAAAAAAATACTTAAAACAGGAAGCAATACTAATGCAGGGTTAAAGTTTTTTTCATCACTTGGTTTTAGCTTGCGAAATGTGTTAAGCAAAAACTTGGCAACTATACTTATTACGAAAAAAATCCCAGTACTAATAAATGAAAAGCCCACAGTTGTAATTGTTTGTGCTGCAATTTCTGATACTGTAATTTTACTTATCGCAGAAAAAATAGCTAAAGGAATAAATTCACAGCCAATGGTGATGGCTACAATAAGTATCCCTGCAAACAACAAATTTACAATTTTTCCCTTGAAAATAATTATAAGCATGCAAGTTATAATAGCGAAAGCTGCAAAAGTATTGAATATTGGGTTTGCAAAGCTGTTGATGTAAGTAAGCAAAAATGAAGAAATAAAAACTATGAGTAAATTCACTGATAGACACTTGTGTTTTGTCGTGAAAATGCTATCTAAAAAAGTGTAGGAAATGAAAAAATTTATAAAGCATTGTAAAAAGCTAAAAAGATAATGAAATATAGTATCAATCACATTTGTTCCCCCGCGAAAGTTAAAATAGCATATTTAAATTCTGTAACAAGATTTCTCGAAAGAGGTATACGTGCGCCTGTTGTCAAATAAAGCGTATATTGTTCTATTCTACGCACTTTAAAAATTTGTACGATAAAAGATTGATGACAATAGGCAAAACGCTTTTTATCTAGCTTTTCATAAATGCTTTTTAACGATTCGCTTGTTATTATCTCGGTACCATTGTATAAAACAAATTTTCGATGACGTTGTCCACTCTCTATATACACAATATCTGACATCGAAATTAGTACATCGTCAAAATCTGATTTTATATGTATTTGCTTATCATTTTCTGCTAATTTTTTACAGCATATGTCTAAAGCTTCAAAAACACTCTCTGTAGATACCGGCTTTAATATGAAACGAATAGGCTCCGCATGTAACGAGTTAATAGCTTCACCTCTCAAAGAGGAATAAATCACAATAAGTGTTCGGTTTCCGTCATTCCTGATTTTTTTCGCCCACTCAATACCAATGTTTTTACCATTAAACCTAATGTCCAAAAATATAATATCATAATTTCGGCATACTGGATTCAATTCATCAGTAGTTCTAAATTCATCAACAGAAACATCAACATTACGCGTAATAGCATATGAATCAATTTCTTTACGAAGCGGGGCGATAAAACCGGCTTCATCATCACATATAGCAATTTTCATGGCTATATACCTGTATTTGTCTTGTTGGCATCGAGCTTTTTTAATAACTCGATCGTTGCTAAAAGAAAGAGCTTATGCTCTTGAGATAAGTGACGGCACTTAATCTCCAGCTCGTTTTCTGCATTGGAAATGCCTAAAATGAAATCCGCACTAAGCCCTAACGATTTAATTATAGCCACAAAGCTTTCAATTTTGCAGTTACGGCCTTGCTCAATATTGGCAATCGTCTGATTTGATAAGCCGCATTTTTCAGCAAGTTGCTCCTGCGTAAGCCCTTTCTGCTTGCGTTCTGCCAAAACGATATCGCCAATTTGCTTTGTAAGAGTTCTGTTTTTTAGCAAAAATTCATCTCCAATATATTTTTTCAATATAATTATATATTATGGTATAAGTTTATCTTATTTGCGCTTACTATTAAATCGAACATAGAATAAATTTAAATCAAAAATATATGTTGTGATATCAATTTGCAAAAAAATGCAAAATATTATTGCAAGTGAAACACTTTTCAGACAAACAAATTGACATTATAGTCGCAAACTCGTTTTCAATGCTTGTGTTCCCGTAAAATTAGTTTTTAATTAAGTTTATTTACGGAAGCGGGTAACTGTAATATCAATATATCCCCTTTTAAATCAAAAATTAATTCGTTGATTTTTGGAAAAATTAGAATTATTTATCGGGTTAACTACACATTTTCAAGTTGTGTAGTTAACCTTTTTTGCTTTTATATGAAAATCACACCACAATGTCGCTCTCCTCCATTATTTTTGCTTTCTGATGTTTAAAAATGATGGAGGAAAATAAAATGGCATACAAAAAATCAAGCGAGGAAATCAAGTGGCTCAAATGGAAAGCGGCAGAGGAAGAAAAGCTACGGGCACTTGGAGCAGAAGAGGCTGTGATATCTCGGCTCCGTGTGGCAGACTGGGAGGATTTTAAAGCAGAACGAAATTATCAATTACGACAAACTGTGGCACAGGAATACACCGAGCAACAGGGTGCAATAGATGATGAGCCTCCAATCCTTACTGTTCAAAATTTACTTGATAGTATAGAGAATGAAAAATTACTTAATGTACTTATGAAAACTGATAAGGTTACTTTGCAAATATTGTTACTCAAGTCAATAGGGCTTAGCAGTAAGGAAATTGCACGTAAACTAGAGATTTCTGAAAAGGCAGTTTATCGTAGAATCGATAGATTTAGAGAAAAGCAAAAAAATATTTTTTAACAGAGGGGAAAAACGCCCTTTCTCAGTGGCTATATAGTAGGAGCACAAAAAAGCTCTCCGAACATTGACAATTGAATAAAAGGTAAAGCCAACAACAAAACTCGGTGTGGTTAGTACCAGCGACGGACGGGGGCACGCCTATTACCGTTTGGAATTTGATTAAGTAGAGAGAAAATGCTTAACATTTTCCCGAAAGGTAAGCGATAAAGCCCGCTGCCATTACCCTCTATGGTGGAGGGGATTGCCATAACAGCACCGAGAGTAAAGATACTTCTGCTTAACAGCAGCCGAACGGCGGTTCGGAGGAAAACTACCGTGATTTGCGAGAAAGGGGGCGAAATTCACAAAGCATGGCGGGTTTCTATGATGCCTATTGAACCAATAGGCGGTTGATTTTATCGTTATCACAAGCAAAAAAGATATAAACACGCGCGCGGTTTGGCGCAGCTTTGCCGTTTTTGCTTTCGTGCGCAAACCGCATAATAAGCTGCCGCAATACACCGCGCGCATTCATTTAAAGTTTTTACCGAAGTCGTTTGGGTGAATATGCAAAATAAACTATTCGCCCAAATGCCTTTGGCAAAAAGAAAAAATCAAAAACAAATAAAAAGGAGCCAACATCATGAAAAAATTACTAGCAATCGCATTATCGCTTACCCTAGCACTAAGCCTACTCACTGCCTGCGGGGCAAAAAAGGGAACAAGCTATAATACCCCAGCCGATATTGCGGCAAAAGTCGTAGAAAATTTCAAAACTAATTTGACCGAGAATGAAATGGAAAAATCCATTGAGGCGTATGTGGTAGTGCTGAACGATGCACTGAAAGCAAACGCCTGTACAGCACAAGTTGTTACAAAAGAGGATGGAAGAATTACTATTTTGGTGGTGCATGATTCTCCTGAGGGGAAAACAGCTCTTGAACAGGAGCTAATGACCTTTGACAGTACCCGCGAGGCGTTTGCTTACCTTGTTTACACAGGTCAAGTGGATGAGCAGGGCAAGGTTTTGGCAGCGCCTGTTGTGAGCGACGGCACGGAGCAGCCGCAAGATAATTCTTCCGATGCATCGGCAGACACAGGTGTGTATGAAAGTTCTGTTGACGAAAACGGCACATCGGAAGCTGATACAACGGAATCTAGCTCAACGGAAAGCGCATTAGCCACAAGCGATTTACGCGCTTGTGAACCAAGCGAAGGATGAGCTATGAGAAAAGCTATAATGACTACAAACATTTTTTTGTTTGTAATTGTTTGCAGCATCGGCGTGTGCCTTAATTACAATTTCACGCACGAAAAAACTTACATGCAGGGAAAAATCCTCCCTCCACCTTCAATCTCACAAACGGACGAATTGCCCATAGCTATATCGGCAGAAAAGGATAGCGAGGAAATTTTTAAGCCGTATAGCAAAAACAAGGTTGGCTGGCTTGAAGTTGAGTGGCTTAAAATCAAAGAGCCTGTAATGCAAGCCGATGACAACAGCTACTATTTAACGCATAACGCCTATGATAGATACAGCGTTTACGGTGCTTGCTTTGCGCTAGCCGATAACAAGCTTACTAACTTGCAAGAACTTAGCCGCGTGACTGTGCTGTTTGGGCATAATGCAGGAAACACCGAGGCGACAGGCTTTTCGCGGCTTAAAAAACTAAAGGATGCAGAATTTGCCGCAAAGCATCGACAAATTCTCTTGCAGCTTACAGATGGACAGGTTACCGAATGGGAAATCTTCGCGGCGGGTGAATACCCTGTTGAACATAATTACCTTGTGTCTGAGCCGAGCGATGAATATTTTTTATGTGAAACGGCTGAAATGCAGAAATATTCGTATAACAGCTACACTGATATTGAAATCGATCTAAATGATAAGGTGCTTATTCTCTCAACTTGCACAGGCGAGGAAGATAAACGCTTTATTGTTGCAGCACGGCTTGTGACTGAAATTCCCAATTTACAGACCGAAGCTCTCACACCCGCAAGCAAAGCCGACAGCAGCGAAGTGAATATTCCCCTCTCTCCGGTTACAGAGGTGTATGGCGAAACAGTGTCTGCCGAATATGGCACAGAATATGCAAGAATAACTTGTGAAAACGCAGGCATAAATGCACCTATCATATGGGGCGATGATGAAGAAATCTTAGGGCGAAAAGGCATTGTAGCGCAATACACAGGCTCAAACCAAATCGGGTATGGCAGTGCTCATTTGCTTTGCTCACACAATTATGGCGAGTTTTCGCGCCTTGCGAATGTATCGGTTGGCGACAAATTTGTTATCACCACAAGCTACGGCAAATTCGTATACAAAGTAACCCTTTGCAGAGCAGGTACAGTAACCGAGGGCAGTGGAAATATTGTAGATAAAGACGGAATATTTCTGCTTGATTTAAACTGTGCCGACGATATGCTTTACATGTACACATGCTATCCATTTGGGCATTACAGTGAAACAAATCAGCGGTATATTGTGCAGGCAATTCTTACTTAATTCAGCAATAAAAATAAACGCAAAATCATTAAAAACATATGTGTTGTTATGCTACCATTTGCTAATATTATGTGCTACAATGGTTGCAAGAAAAGCGATAATCACTACGGGGGAGGCGTTAGAAATGAGAAAGCTGTTACCAGCGGGTTTGCTGCTTGCTGTAATGTTAGCGCTAACAGGATGCGGGGCGAAAATAACCGGTATCACAGCACCCGAAACGCTTTCGCTTGAAACAGGTAAAAGTGCCTCTGTTGTGTTAGCCTATGAATATGAAAAGCCCGACACAAAAGCCGAAGATAAAGCAAAGGCCGAAGCGGCGCTAAAAACAACATGGCAAAGCAGTGATGCTGCCATAGCCACAGTGGACGAAAAGGGCGGCATAACAGGTATTGCATCGGGCGAAGCAAGTATTACCGCCACAAGCGGCGCAATGAGCGCTGTTTGCAAAATAAGCGTTACTGCCCCGCCTACATGGATTGAAATGCCTAAAAGTACATACCTTACCATAAATGGCAGTGACAGTGCCGAATTAAAAGCAAAGCTTTTACCGGAGGGCGCGACACCAATTGAAATTGTGTACACCAGCAGCGATGATAAAGTGGCAACAGTGGACGCAAACGGTAAAATTATCGCCATAGGCAAAGGCACTGCGACAATAACTGCCACGGTGGGAGTTGTGAAAGCTGAAACCGAAGTAAATGTAACCATTGCAGCAACGGGAATCAAGCTAGATAAAACCGAGGGCGTATTAACTGTGGGCGGCAGCGTAACCTTAAGGCCGACACTTACACCCGCCGATGCAGAGACCGCCGCGTTCACATGGGTAAGCAGCGACGAAAAAATCGCCTCGGTAAAGGACGGTGTAATTACCGCAAAGGCCGCAGGAAAAGCGACCATAACGGTAAACACAAAAAGCGGATTAAAGGCTGAATACACACTAACAGTGCAGAAAAAGCCCGTAGCAAGTGCAAATAAGCCCTATAATAACCCTGCAAACGGCGCAGGCACTACCCCGCCACCATCGGGAGGTGGAACGTCAGCACCCACACCTGCCCCCACACCCACGCCGCCTCGATTAGGTGAAGATGGGCAACCTGTAGGAAACAGCCCGTGGTTACCTGCAATAGACGATGCGGGGAATGCGCAAGGTGATCTAAGTTAAAACATCTTGAACACTAAATAAAAAAACGTAAAAAGTCCCTTGCATTTTTTTGCATGGGGGCTTTTTTACGTAAAAACAAATATTAAGGAGGAAACAGTGAAAAACAAGTTTAAGCGAAGCCTATCCATGCTGCTTGCAGTACTAATTTTTTACGGCACCATAATGCCGACATTTGCAGCCGAAAAAGACATCATTCCACAAAGCACAGCAACCTCAATATTGGTAGAGCAAGATAGTGCGCCAAACAAAAGCACTCCTACATCAGATAACTCGCCGCTTGAAAATAGCAGCGTACCATCATCAAGCTCGGAACCTGTTTCATCGAGCAACACTTCAACCTCTACAGATGAAAGTGGCACAAGCTCATTGCCAAACAGCAAAGCATCATCTATTTCAGCAGAAGATAATAGTACTACAAGCGAAATATCTGTTGAAGAAATGAAACATCCGATATTTGTACCATTAGCCATAACCGAAATGACCACCACGTTTGCCACAGAAATTGGCAGCGCGGTGGATTTTTTTGCGAAACTGAACCGTGAAGATGTTGCTGTAGCTTACCAGTGGCAACGGCTCTATACAGAGCCGGAAGTTGCATTTGACGCTGAGCCAATGTATAACTATGGCGAGAGGGAAAGTACAGACTATGCATGGCTCATTGAAGACAAAACCCCGGCACAGTGGCTGAACATGGTAAACCCCGATGCACGTTGGCCCGGCTGTGAAATGTATTTTGCAAAAGCGGCAGAGCAGGCTAAAAAGCAGCGTTCCGCTCTAACAGCTAGTGAAACAACTACATGGCCGGAAATAGAAATTGCAAACGGCACGAAAAACGAGGTGCTGAACACAGAATCTGTTGGGCTGGAAGCGCAGAGCGCAAGCCTTGTAGCCGCGGACGATGCCGTTTGGCAGGATATCAGCGGCGCAAATGCCTCTGTTTACCGCCATGAAGTAAACGCGGAGGATGCAGATGCTTTTTACCGTTGTAGCATAACAATTAATGACGAAAAATATTTAAAAGCTGCACAGGAAACTGCCGCACCAAAGGAACAGGCAAGCAGCGACGCAGCGGAAAACGAAGATTTACAGCAAGCTGTTGCTTTTTCGCTTTCAGAGGAAGCACCTGTAACGGCAGAGATACAGCCAATACCCGAAAGCGGAATATTGGCTGATAAAAGTGTAAGTGAGCCGACAAGTGAGGCTATCATTGTTGAGAAAACAGAAACGGCAAAATCCGTTGTCACTCAGTTTTTGTCAAACAGCATGTATGTAGAGTTGCTCCCAAAGGTTGAACCGCAAGCAAATTCGCGCGCAAGAACAGCGGAGCAACCAATCCCTTCGGCATATATTAGCCTAGACAACCAATGGATAACAGGGCTTGACTACACCATGGAATATATTACCGCTGCAGGCTTTGGAAATCATGGAGGAAGCAGCGCGAATAACCTCTATTGGACAAAGCTGAGTGGCGGCACAAGAGCAGGCGGAACAAAATATGCCGCTACAACCCTCACTGAAAGCAGCAAGATGGAAGTTTTATCGGCATGGTACGGTAAAACCATCTATGTACGTTACCAAGGCAGCAACGGCAGAGGAAAAGAAATAAGAGTGCCCGCTTTCACGGCGCGGCATTACCAAACAGGTAAATTCACCCTTTACAAATCTGCCGTAAAAATTTTCAATGCATGGGTATCCGATACAGGGCGAAGCTTTTACGCTTCATACATGAAAACTATTTCAGATGCAAATGGTTATCCTCAAAACGGTCAAGGCACCCATATAACTGTTGACAAAGAAAAAATAGATTTATTTAATAAAGTACCAATATCATATCTTACCGACGCTGAGGGCAACTACAAATACGACCTCGTAATAGTTGGTGCATGTACCGATTCAGAACCCGACATTTCGGGTGCGGCGGCATGGGCGCTAAAAGACTATATAAATGAGGGCTATGGCTTTATGATAGGGCACGACACTATGTATGGTTATGGCGGTGTAACAAACGAAGACTACATTCCCGATAAAAATAGCACGATTACACCCTATTACAAAAATGGTACCCTGACAGACGGTCACTTTAACATGGCATGGCTTATGGGTGTAAATAAAAAGTACACCGAAGCAAGTCCGTATGAAGCAGCCTCCATGATTTTAAATATCGGCAATTATACAGATAAAAGCGTGTTGTACGGCGATTCGGAAGGAAGCTCTACATTGCGCATCAAAAAAGCAGTATCAGGCGACCCGATAACAGAGGTGTCGGTGCGATGTCCTACTAACTATCCGTATGCTGCACGTTTTGATGGTCTACCATTTAACTTAGGCAACTATTTTGATGCTTCCGCGACTCACACCAACGAGCAACTCGCCTACGGAACAGTTTGGATAGATTACGCAAGCAACACATTGGAGGACATAGGCCTTGGTCATCTCGTGGAAGATAATAGCAACGGCCTTTACGGAAGTAACAATTTTTACCTCACCACCGGCAACAGCCAAAATTTCGGAATGAGCCAAATCGGACATGTTAAGGATAATCTAAATTTTGTTAAAACAGATGAGGTGTATATCCTTGCCAACACCGTAATGTATCTCTCCCAGCGGCAGCAATGCCAAGTGTGTCAAAGTGAGCAGGGGCAGCCTGATGCGCGCAGCTCGGTGCATTTTGTACGCAAAATAAACTCTGCGGAGGAATTGGCACATATCGGCAAAAAAGAAACATGGTTTAATTACCCTATCGGTGATTGCTACATGTTGGCAAACGATATTACCTTGCCCGAGGACTGGCAACCCATTGCAAACTTTAGCGGCCACTTTAACGCGGACGGACACAGTATTACCGTGCCAAGCGGAAAAACCGTGTTTGAGCCTAGCGGTACTGATTGGCGGCTCGGCACAGATAAAACCAAAGGCGTGAATAAAATATATGCAGAAGTGGGGCAGCGTACTACCTCTATTGCCCGCGTGTCGGGCTATCTTCAAGAACTTTTCGGCACAGGCAACACCATAGACTGGGCAGAAAAAATTGTGGTGGCAGACGGCACAGACGGCGTGCAGTATGCAAGCAAAACCAATACCGATGGCAAATACATTTTTTCTAATTTGCCATGTACAGGTGTGATGAACGTGCATGTGTACAATACGAATATTTATGCGCAAGCATCGGCTGCAAACGAAGTGACGCAGTATGGTGTTGTGCGCGTAAACGTGCCTGCAAAGTTTTGGGAAAGCTCTGAAACCATTCCTCTATACCTTGTGGGTTTTAAGGCAAAACCCGTTAGCAACACAAGCATTTATGAGGGGCAAACAGCAGCACTTGTAAACGGTGGCGTATTTTACCCCACAAAAATCAGTAACATCAACTGGCAATACCTTGAAAAAGGCGGCACTGTTTGGAAAAATCTTGCGGATACAAATATATTCGATTACACGGTAACAGCGCCCGTGTTCCACGCGGACGGCGATGCAAGCTGGACTGAAACCTCGCTCAGCATTAAAAACTGCCTTGAAAACAAGACAGGCTATTCGTTTAGAGCTGTGTTTACAAGCGAGCAAGGCAAAGCTGTAAACACGTATTCTGTGCGTGAGGCGGGCAAGGCGGGGCAAATTACCGTGTTGCCGCGCCCGATTTATTTAACGCAGGCACAGAATAAAATAGCCTATGCAGACGAAACCGTTTCCTTTACCTCCACCGCAGAATACTGGAAAACCGTAAAAGACGGCATGGAAATACGCTGGCAATATAAAATAGACGGTGCGGATTGGGCGGATATCGAGGGTAGCGGCCTATTCAGCAATTTTAATGTAAATAATAGTGCAACAGCGAACACAGGCATTAATGATGCAAGCCTTGCGCCGCATACGAACACCTCAACTCTTACGCTAAATTACTGCGATTTAGGCTGGAACAATTACAAATTTCAAGTAGTATATTCCTTCGATTGTGGCAGCGGACGGAAATACTGGATGTCAAGCTCTGCCGACAAAAGCGGTTATGAGGGCAAATTAAATATGCGCCCATCAACTATCACAGCAACGCAGCCGCAAAACCAAAAGGTGATTGTAAATTATCCAGTGCTGATAAGCTCTGATATAGTCACCTATAAAAGCACGATCACCTATTGCCCCGGTAAAGTAAACGGCGCAAGTACACCTGCTGTGCCAAATATTAAGTGGCAATACAAAAACCGCATGGCGTTTGCAAAGCAATTGACACCGCAGCGTGGTGTCAAAGCCACCCAGCGGTTCCGAACCCGAGGGTTCGGAATGGAGGCGAACGCCGATAAGCTGCCGGGCATGGCGTATAAGGACTGGAACCAAAGCGTGGCCTCGGCGCTGTACCCGTCAAGCGGTATCTCAGTTAGCATTACAAACGGCGCACCAGTGGCAACGGGAAAGCCAAACGAATACAAAATAGAAACCACCATGACGGTGCGTAATCTTCCAGTTGAAATGGATAAGGGTGATACGCATTTCTTTTTTGTGGCAAAGGCAGAAACAACACATTTGAGCAAAAATATTGTGGTGCGCAGCGAAAATGCAGACCTCTCAATAGATTATTCTATCGACATTAAGCACAAAACACCCGTAGAGGTTTGCAATCCCAACCAGTCCACCACTGTGCAGTATCCAAGCCTTGAAATTTATGCGCCACAGGGCTTGCGCACGGTTAAAGTACAGTTTTCAAACCCAAACCGCGATGCTAGAGATGGCATTGCATATCCTCCTCTGCCATGGGGGATAACTGCTGAAGGCAGCCAATACTCGATTACATTTACTTCAGCCGTGCTTTTGCCGTCGGCAGTATGGGAAAGCTTTTTGCGCGGCTTTCAGTTTATCGTGTTTGACAGCGAAACCGAACTTTATTGGCGTATCGATGAAAACGCAACCAATTTAAGCTACAGCTCGGAGAATGGGCATTTTTATGAATATGTGCCGTCTGATGGCATCACATGGACGGACGCATATTCCGCCGCGAGAGGACGATATAATAGCGACCTTGACACCTATGGTTACCTTGCTACCGTTACAGACGCGGCGGAGCAAGGCGTGGTAAAGGGAGTGAACAAAGGCACTGCATGGCTTGGCGGCACAAATGTAAATACGGGCGGCGGGTATATGTATTGGCAGGAATACAGCATAAACACACCATTCGACTATACCAATTGGGCGACTGGAGAACCTAGCCCCATGACGGGAAATGAATATGCGGCAATGCGTGCAGACGGAACATGGGAAGCTGCAAGAAATACACAATCTGTGAATGTTACAGCGAACGATAAGATAACATGGGGTTATGGCAGCCCAATGTGGCCGCCACTCGTAATGGCAGATTGGAAAGTTGAAAAATGGGGATATATTAACGCGATATCACCTGAAGCAGTGGATAATGCCAATGGGTATGCAGGAATTAGATTAGCTGCCTCAAATGAAGCGTTACCGAGCAGTAGCGATACAAAAATAAGTCACGACATATATCTTGAATATGGACATACATATTGGGTTTCGGCATATATTTCAGATTATGGAGATAGTAACGGAAACATCTATCTCTCAACGCCGTTCGGTGACGCGTGGCATCATTATACAGAACCGGGGACAAAGTTGCGGGCGCTTTCAACATGGGCGGGAAGTACCGGAACATATAATATATGGGCAGAAACAAGAGGCTCCGGCAGAAACTTTTCAGGCGTTGGCGCACAGCTATATCATTGTGATGTAGTGGATTTAACCACAGATTTCGTAAATCAAGGTGCAGAGTTGCCAAGTGCTGACTGGTGTGAGCAAAACCTTGTTGCAAAGACCGGCTCACAAACCTTTAATTTCACTTCCGCTGTATCCGATAAAGCAGGCTACCTTGTGGAATACGGCACCTTTGGTAACTCCTTTAAGCGCAATAACCATAACGCCTACGATATCGCCACGGTGGGCGGCTGTGGCGGCGTTACTCCAAGCAAAAAAAGCGTTAAGGTGAACATTTCTGCACAAAGTAAGGTATATGACGGCACCGAAACAAACGCCGTTGTAAGCGTAACAGACGTGAACGGCGAAGCGTTGAGCGCCGCCGACCGTAATAAGCTACTAGCTGGGTTGAACGTAAGTTATAACCCGACGGGAAAAGTAACGGGAGCGAATGTGGCAGGCTCTGGCGCCATACACGCTAGAAACTATGTGGCAACTGTGGCTTTAGCACCCGGCAACGCTTCCTTATTAAGCGAATTTAATATTGAATTTGTGGGCGAGGGGCGATGTACCTTTACCATTCGCGCACGCGCCGTACACCTCATCAGCAATAGCAATAACAAGGTGTATGACGGCAACGACAAGGCGAGCATTCCAAACGGCAAAATAGTAATACAGGCAAAAAGCGCAGACACAGGCGTTATCGTGGGCGATACCGTGGCTGTGGCAAGCGGCACCTATTTAGGCGCTTACGCGGATAAACATCAAACGAAAGACATGGAAATACCCATTACGCGTTCGCCCACAACGCCAATTTCGCTTATCAACAACGCAAGCAACGATTATTATATCGCAAGCGAAAGCTACACAGGCAAAATTACTGTAAGGCCGCTTACCGTACATTCGAAATATCTTGATGCTCTAGACACGACAAATAACCCGCGAAACACAAAGATATATGACGGCACAAAAGACGCTGTCATCAAAAACATACTCATAGACAATATCGTTGTGGGAGATAACGTGGCATTAAACGCGGAAAGCTATCAAGGAAATTATGCCACAAAAGACTCTGGCGAAACGCTCACCTCTGACGGCAAGGTGTTACCGGGCCGTCTAAAAAAACTGACGGAAAACGGTATCACGCGTACCGCGCCCATCAGCCTTATCAACAACGAACACGGAGATTACAGCATAATCGCAGAAAGCTATTCGGGCGCAATATACCGCAATAACTTGACCGTAAAGGTGTCTGACCTACAGTATATTTACGGCGATACTGCGGATAAAATGCCAACCACAGCAAGCGTGTATTCGTTTACCGAAAGCGGCAACGGCACACATCTTAATATTTCGCAGTTTGTAAGCGGTGATAGTTTACGAATAGACAAGGCGAAAAGCAATTTCGTATTCGATGAGGAGATAACATCGGAAACACCTGTCGGCCTATACGGTATGCGGTATGAGGGCTTGACGGAAACGAATTACCCTGTGCTGCGAAACTACATTTTATGGACAATGCAAGGTAATGTTGCCGTCACGCCGCGCACGCTTCGCATCTCCATGAATGGAGAATATGGTAAAAAATATGGCAGCACGAATCCCGCGTTCAGCGTAAAATATGAGTACCTTGTGCCAAACGCAAACGCTGACGAACAAGACACCTATGTTGAGGGCTTCGCCGTAGCGGGAGAAACACCCGAAAGCGTGTTTGACGGTGCGCTTCGCTATATCAATTACTGCACTTGGCAATCGGAGGTATTATGGGCGGACGATAACCGGACGCATTTACCGTATCCTGTGTATGCCACAGGATATACGCCGAAAAAGAACGTAAACGGGCAATACAATTACGAGCTGGAATGGGTGGGTGGCAGCGTAACCGTACACCCTGTGGAAATTACCATTTACCCAATTGACAAAATGAAGGAATACGGCAAAAACGAGCCGTATTATAACTACAACCTTAGCAGACCGCGCGTAAAGGAAAGCGATTTGCCCGGCCATGTGCGCCGCATACAGGGCGAGCATGTGGGGCTTTACAAGCTGCTGATAGATCAGTTTTATGACCCAAACTATATCATCAGCGCAGGCCCGGACGCACACCTTGAAATTACACCCGCACAGCTTTGGGTGAATACGCGAAGCGAAGTCAAATTCTATGGGGATGAAAACCCAACTTTTTATGCGTATTACACAGGGTTTAAGCATGGCGATGATGAGCAAAATGCCATTGAAGGGCATGTCGTGCCTACTACCATTGCGGAAAAGCTTTCTGATGTCGGAGAATATCCCATTACACCAAAGGGAATGAGAATAGCGGAAAACATCAACGGCTTATACGACTATATTCTTATAGAAAATAGCGGAATATTTAGAATAAAAAAACGCCCGATTGATGTGTATTCGGATAACGTAACAAAGCGCACGGGCGAAGCGGATCCACCATTAACGTGGCATTTAGGCGAAGGGCAGAGTATCGTAGATGAAGATTACTGGCCGCTGACCACTGACCTTACCCGCACTTTGGGCGAGGAAGAAAACGGCGTATATCCTATTTATGCAAGCAAAAAAGAGATAGAGCAAGGTGATGATGTTTCGTGTGCGCACTCCTTGCAGTGGGACAACCCGAATTATGAAATCACCTATCACCCCGGAAATTTAAACATTAGGTCGTGGGATACGCTCGAAGCAAAGGTAATGCCAAACGAGAAAATCTACGGCGAAGCAAATCCCACTAAATACGGAATTGAATACAAATTAAACGGAAAGGCAGTAACGGATATTGCGTCGCTCGGCATTACAGGTACGCCTGTGTTTACCACATCCTCTACCACAAAAAGCTATGTTGGTGAATACGACGTAAGTGTTTCGGGCATCAGCAGTACCAAATATCCGACTGAGCTTACATTCGCGACAGGAAAGCTCACGATAAAGCCACGCCCTGCAACCATACTTTCAGATAAATTTTACAAGATATATGGCGCGCCCGACCCGGAGCTTACCTACAAAATCCTCGACAATTTAACGGGAATTACCTATGACGGCAAAGACCCCGCCGCGCGCATAAACCCCGCCGATTTATCCGAGGGAATTGCGTATATCGATGAATTCGGAGATTTGGGCGGTAAGGAAGCGAACACCTACTATACCGTACTCGGCGGCCTTGCAAACGACCTCAACTACACGCTAACGATTGTACCCGATGAATTTCGCGTACAAAACACTACCCTGTATATAACGATGGAAAAAGTGTACAGGAAATATGTCGGGGAGGTAAACCCTGAGTTCGGCGTAGTATATGCCGGCTTTGTGAACGGTGATACTCCGGAAAACACGCTAGTTGCCCCACCCACCTACAAAACCGACGGTACAAAGGATTCACCCGCAGACTCCTATATTGTTATGGTGAATGCCAAGGTAAAACGCAACAAATACGGTATCGTAAATTACAACTGCATTCGCTCAGGTACCATGCTTTATGTCACCGAAAGACCCACCAAATAGCATTTAAACTATCGTCCGTATGGAAAAGACCGTTGCATTTCGCAGCGGTCTTTTTCTATTTTACCAAACATTTTATAAACGAAAAAGAGGACAAAATGAATTTACATCAATTTACCGGTTTAATGATGTCGGCTGTTTTACTGATAACGCAGACCGCCCTGCCTGTAAGCGCGGAAATGCCGCTATTGCTTACAGAACATACCACGGCAATACAACAGGAAATGCCTACCGACACGATTGTGCCGAACACAAACCACGGCGAGGGCGCGGAGAAAATTACTCCGCTCGTAAGCTCTGACAGTGATAGCACTGCATCCGGCGAGAGTACCTCCGACGCAGTAAGCAATGTACCGACTGCAACTTCCGATAGCGGTGCTGCAAGCGAGAGCCTACCTCCTGTTTCGAGCAGTGAAATAGACATTGTTTTGCCAAAATCAGATGATAAAACAGAAAGCAACCTCGAAAAACTTCCAAACATCGTCACATTTTCTGCGCTTTCCGCAGGCGGCAATATTAATTCCGTTGGCGGTGGAACACTGGAATACCACAGCGGTACACCACATATTGAGATTGTGCCGAACTCCGCTACAAGAACCTACGGCGATGCATTTGTGCCAAACGGAATCACCATTAAGTGCTACGGGCTTTCCGAGGGCGATGTTAGTCTAAACGATTTTACGAGCGGCACCTATGAAATCCTCTCCGTAACAGGCATTGCGCAAAATTCCAAAACACCTGTAGGCAACTACACAGCCTACTGCACAAGCAGTATTGCAAACATTAACATAAATGGTAATCCCATTACCGTTGCCTCGGGCGAAGGCTATAGCGGTGGTACGCTTGCGGTGAATAAAAGAGCCATTACCATTACCGCCGATACCTTAGAAAAAGCGTATGGTGATGAAGACCCCGCATTAACCTATACGATTGCTTCAGGCAGCGTTATCACAGGCGATGTTTTCCTTGGCAGCCTGTACCGCGTTCAAAGTGGAGCCGAAACTGAAAAGGTTGGCGTGTATGAAATTAAAAGCACGCTGTCCAACACGAATTACACAATTTCATATATCTCCGGCAGCTTAGAAATTAAACGCGGGCAAATTACAGTGACAGGCACCACGGATGAGGGGCGAGATGTTGTGCGTGAATACGGCTCTGTCTTGCCCACGGTGTTGTACACAATTACAGGGCTTAGATTTAATGATACCGTCAACGATGCAGGCAATCCAAATAACCTTGGCACTGTTAAAATCACCTGCGGTGCAAAAAGCATTTCCGCACCCGGCAATTACGCGATAAGTGTAGCAGGGCTTGGAGATACGCTTGATAACTATAACGTGAACTATGTGCAGGGAAATATTCGGATAACAAAGCGCGTTATCAATGTTGCTGCGACCACCTATACAAAGGAATACGGTGAAGCGGACGAAACGCTTTCCTGTGTTGTGACTGCGCCAAACGCAGCGAAACCCGACAAGCCCGATAAGGACGCGGACGGCAGCTCGCTTTATCCAATTGAATATATTTTATCGCGAAAAACAGGAGAAGCGGTTGGCGTTTATCCAATCAGTGCGGAATTTACGCCTGCGTCAAAGCAATATTATGATTTTAAATACACACCTGCAAATGTAACGATTGCACAAGCTCCGCTGACGATTACCGCAAATGACGAAACACGCGAGTATGGCGATGATAACCCCACGTTTTCCGTTACGTATCAAGGCTTTAAAAACGGAGAGGATAAAAGCGTTTTAACGGGAGAACTCAAGCTTTTGGCAAACGCGGATAAGTTTACAAATATCGGAAAAATCTCAATTAAGCCAAGTGGGCTTACAAGCAAGAATTACAAAATCAAATATGTGGACGGCACTTTAAACATCGATGCACGTCAAATCATGGCAATGATGGACGCTAAAACCAAAGTATATGGCACAAAAGACGAAGCCATGACCTACAAGCTGAGCGAGGAAGCCATCGACACTGTCAACAGCCCTCTCGTCGGTGTTTGCACACGCGTTCCCGGAGAGAATGTCGGCACCTACAGGATTATGGCTTCGTTCGCAAATACCAATTATGACGTGGGTATCATCCCTGCAAACTATACCATTACCGCCGCCGCATTGAGCATTAGAGTGAATAACGAAACGCGCATTTACGGCGATAAAAACCCCAAGTTTTCTTTATCCTATTGTGGCTTTGTTTCGGGAGATATTGAAAACGTGGTAACAGGCACGCCGGTGTTTAATACAGCGGCAAATGAAAAATCCTTTGTCGGAAGCTATGATGTTAATGTCAGCGGATTAACAAGTAAAAACTATGATATCGCATTTGATAAAGGTACACTCGAAATTACGCCTCGCGCCTTAACCGTGGCACTTGAGGACAAAAGCCAAGTGTACGGCGCAGAGGAAACAGAGCTTACCTATTCTTTAAGCCGGCCCCTTATCGACTCCGAGGGAAGCCCACTGGTGGTAAGCATGAGCCGCGCGGCAGGAAATGACGTTGGCTGTTATTCTATTACAGGCAAGTTTATAAACAGCAACTATTCTATCAATGTAGTGGACGGCGAATATGTAATTACCTCCGCCGGGCTTGTCATTACCGTGAATGACGCAAGCCGCGTGTACGGCGGCGCGAACCCTGATTTTACTGTGAGCTACAATGGCTTACAAAACGGCGATACTGCAGCAGACCTTAGCGGCAAGCTCGCTTTTGTCACAAGCGCAGAGCGCAAATCTGCGGTGGGCAGCTACACCGTTTCAGCCAGCGGCTTAAAAAGCGGCACCTTGTCGCCGTCCGGCTCCATCGCTCACGCGAACGGTGAATGCCTCCAAAGCTCCCCCGGAGCTTGTGGTCACTACGTGAACGGCAACTATGATATCACCTACGCAAAAGGCAATTTAGCACTCACCCCGCGCCACATTATCGTTTCGGCAGATAATAAAACAAAGGTATACGGTGAAGCGGACGCGGCACTGACCTATTCTTTCAGTGAACTGCTTATTGATGAAACAAACAGTCCGATTGTCGGTACGCTTACACGCGCCGCAGACGAAAATGTGGGTGGATATGCAATCACAGGCGAGTTTACCAACAGTAACTATTCAATCAGCTTTGTACCCGGCAATTACAAAATCACCCCTGCGCCGTTAACGGTAACAGTCACCGACAAGGAACGCGCGCACGGCGGCGAAAACCCCGAATTTGAAGTAGCTTATGACGGCTTTAAAAACGAGGAAAAGGAGGATGTTTTAACAGGTGAGCTTATCTTTACCACAGGCGCAAACAGTGCCTCCGATGGCGGCGAATACACCGTTTCAGCTTCGGGCATCAGCAGCAAAAACTATACGATTACATTTGTAAACGGCAAATTAACCGTTCAGCCCGCGCCCATCACCGAAGCACCCGCCCCACTGCCTATCCAAATTAACCCCATCACAGGCAACAGCTTTTTAGAAACCTATTTTATTCTGCCGATTGTCGCTGCAGCATTAGCGCTCACGCTTTTGATACAAGGCGTTTTCGCCTACCTTAAAAAGCGCAAACGCGCAAAACAGCAAAATGTCTGCACAAACAAATTTAACCCGCAAAACAAAAAGTAGTTTTGTACTCAATTCAATCGTGGGCGGTTGTTTTTGCAACCGCCCATCATTTATGAAAGAGGGAAATGTTTTGGAACAAAGCATTGTGTCAGCGGCAAGTGAGCACGTTGTAAATCAAGTGAAATACAATGTTGTTTCGCAATTTAAAACACAGAATGAATGCGCAGAGGATTTAGCCGACAAGGTGAAACGCCTTATTGTAAATAGTCTGGAAAAACTCGAAAATATGTGACATTCCACAATGGCTAAAGGTGGTCAATCGTGATATGATGTGGTTAAATACATTTGTCTTGACTGCCGGAAAGGAGTAATTTATGCAGTCAAAAAACAAAAAACCAGACCACGGTATCACAGCACTTTACACGCGTCTTTCCCGCGATGACGATTCGCAGGGTGATAGCAACAGCATTGTCAATCAAAAAAAGCTGCTTTCAAAATACGCAAAGGATAACGGTTTTTTTAACCCAAAATTCTACATGGACGATGGATGCACAGGTACAAATTTCAACCGTCCCGGCTTTCAAAATATGCTTGAGGACATAGAGGCAGGGTATGTTTCAGCGCTTATCGTAAAGGATATGTCACGGCTTGGGCGAGATTATTTACAAGTTGGTTTCTACACAGATACATACTTTCCAAACCATAACATTCATTTTATTGCCGTAAATGATGGCGTAGATAGTGAGCAGGGGGATAACGAATTTGCTCCTTTTCGTAACATAATGAACGAGTGGTATGCCAAGGATATTAGCCGCAAGGTGCGAAGCTCGCAAAAGATGCGCGGAAACGCAGGCGACCCGTTATCTATGCCGCCTTACGGCTACTTAAAAGACCCCGACAACCCAAAGCATTGGATAATCGATATTGAAGCCGCAGAGATTGTACGCAGAATTTACAGGCTTTGCATTGAGGGTAAGGGTGTGGAAACCACAGCAAGACTATTACAGGAAAGCGAAGTCTTAACACCGATGGACTATTGGCGTGCAAAAGGCATCCGCAAGCCGAGCAAAAAATCTCTGAGTGATAACCCTTACAAATGGAGCCGCACCAGCGTTAGAAAAATACTCGTATTACAGGAGTATGCAGGCGACCTTGTAAATTTCAAAACCTATTCAAAATCCTTTAAAAACAAGCAACGATTACCGAACGATAAGGAAAATATGGTGATATTCCAAGATGTTCACGAGCCGATTATCGACCGTGTGACATGGGAAAATGTGCAAAAAATCCGTGAGGGCACAAAGCGTAGAGGACCAAAAAACTGCGAGAAAAATATGTTTGCAGGGCTACTATATTGTGCCGACTGCGGATTTAAGCTGCATTTTAATGTGAATCATCCAAACAACGCCATTGAATATTTCAACTGCTCCAACTACCGCGGCAACAGAGGCACTTGCAATGAAACTCACTATATCCGTGCCGATTCGCTTGAAAAAATAGTTTTGCTTGAGCTGAACAAAATGGTGTGCTACTTAAAACAAAACGAGGCCGAGTTTGCAGAGCTTTTGGCGCAAAAAACAGCAAAGGATAACGAAGCCGAAAGCAAGCACCGAACGCAAAAGCTGCAAACGCTTACGGCACGTAACACCGAGGTGGATACTTTATTTGCACGGATATATGAGGATAATATCAGCGAAAAAATATCCGATGCAAGATTTATGCAGCTTTCGCAAAAGTACGATGAAGAACAAAAAACATTAAAAGCAGAAATCGAAGCCCTCAAAATTGCCGCTGAAAAAGAAAAGCAGCATGAGTTTTCAAAAAATCAATTTATGAAAACCATACGAAAATTCATGGAAATGAAAAAGCTAACGCCAGTTATTTTACGCGAGCTTGTTGACAAAATTGAAGTATACCATATACAGGGCACGGGCAAAAACAGGACGCAGGAAATTATCATTCACTACAATTTTGTAGGCGTACTGGATTTACCGAAAATACCAAGCCTACCCGACAAGGTGCTTTTAAATGCAAGACAGGGCGTGGATATAGCTTACAGCACAAAGCAAGCAGGATAATTGGTAGCCCAAAAAGCAAAGAAAACGAAAAAGAGCAACCTTTTCAGATTGCTCTTTAACCTAAAGTGTTCAGTTGCGTTATGAACACCCGTTATGGAAGGTAACTATATATTTGATACAATGCCAGACCGTGTGCGTTTTTTATAGGATTTATTAAAAAGTGTTATAGTCGTTACGCATTATCAAAAAGTATAATAAGAGCCGCCGTCGTTATTAAAATTACAAGCGTATTGAACGTGGACGGCTTTCTCATTCGTATTGTTTTGGCCACCAAAATCTAGCCCATTCTTTTATTTCTTCATATTTAGGGTGATTGGGGTTTAACATAATTTCACGAAAATCGATAAAGCCACCAACACCGCCGACATCTTCCGCTGGTGCTTGCCCAATGGCTTCGAGCAAATACGGTGACTCTTTGTCGTATTCTTTCGTTTTTCATTTTTCTCTGTTAATTCTACGGCAAAAAGGACGAAATTGAAACCCTTTACGGGAATCAATTTCGTCCTTGCTTTTTTGATGCTTATGCAGATATCTGCGCATAAGCCCCTTTATAAAATGTAATGGTTTTATTTAATAATGTTACTCTTGCTTGTGTTATTATTTCCAATTGTAAATAGGAGAATCTATTGAACCTGCGGGTAAGGACGATGATAATATTACTCTATTATCACCGCTTTCCAAAATTGCATTACCTTGTGCATCTTTTTTTATGAATTTAAACTCAATATTTGTGTTGATAGGCACACTCACCGGTAAAAACCATTCCGGATAATTAGGATTCATCATGGCTTCTGTGCAATTGTTTGGCTCCCAGCTGTCTAACTCAGGAATGTTTCCCACAATATAAATATTTTCGCCAACATTTGTGGCGGCTGTTACGTGAAAAATAATTCGGTTTTGATCTTCTGAAAGCACATTGTAAACAAAAGTGTTACTGACTGTTCCGTTTTTAGTTATGGTAATATTGTTGTAACCGGCAGTGGCATTTTGAGAAGCGCGCGTTACTATTTTATTAGCTGTGACACTTTCGACAACTGCTGCAATATTGTTGAAATTTACATTAACATTCCCGTTTAAGCCGTCACCGTAAATGTACACTAGATTTCCTACTCTACCCATAGTTGACATTACATTGCCAATTTGAGGCGAGATTGCCGAAGCTGCATTTCCGTGCCATACACACACTTCGCCACCACCCAATGTAGTAGCTGATATTTTACCCCCCCTTGTACATTTGTACTCTCACCAAATAGTAATCCGTTCAAACAATTGCCATAAGTGCCATTAGGTAAATTCGTTGAAATTTGTGGCAAGGTTGTGCTTTTATCCGGTTGCCTATTTACTGCAACTACCACAACATCATAATAGAACTTACGCTCAAACATCATAACATCTGTGTCACTATAAAGAATATTTGTTTCTCCAAATGCAAACGCGTCATTTTCTTGTCTTAACTGTGATAATTTTGCAGTTAATTTATATGCCGTAGTATTAACATCAAACGAACAATCTGTTTGCATAAAAACTCGTACGAAAATATCGCTTGTATCATCCGATAAAACATATTGTTTGGTTCCATAATAAAGGTTTGGTGTGCCACGTGACATTAATAAAGCAGCTAATGCTGCATTATATGGTCTTTGATTTCTTTGTACAAACCCAAAACGCGTAACATCGTGATTATCTAAAAAAGTGAAAGTTTGGCTTTCACAATCACAATCTTGTGATGTATACATCATCATATTGGCAAATTAAGACATTGGAGTACTAAAATTACAAAAGGTAGATGTTGCCGCTCTACATACTAAACTATGAAACCATTCGTTTGTATTATTAGGATCTGCTATAAGATTTTCTATTAGTCCATCACCATTAAAATCATAAGGTTCGCCACTTGCATCAAATGCATAGCTGTCATCAGACCTTTTTATCGGGCTTATAGAGCTTACCATCTTCAGGTGAAAGATTATCTGTTGGATTTTGCCAACGACTCGTGTGGTTTGGAACAAAATCGATAACCAACTTTATTCCGTTACTTTGTAGTGCGTTTTGCAAATCTTTAAACTCGTTAATCGTTCCGTAATGCTTATCTGTGACAAAATAATTGCGAACATAATAGCCATAAAAGCTTGTACGATTTATACTTCCATCAGCTTGATAATTAATAATTTTTGTATTTCTGTTTTCATATGGTGCTGAAATCCAAACATCCGTTATACCCATATTCTTTAAATATGGTATCTTATCTATTATTCCTTGCAGGTCGCCCATTTGATAAAGCTTCAAATCCGAGTTATTACCTTCATAAAATCGGTCAGCTAAAATTTGATATACAACATTCCTATCTTATGCGAATTATGTTGACTCTCTTTCGATTAGTGATGGAAGTGTGGTATAGCTTTGCACATAAAGATTTGGCTTTTTGATTTTTGACAATATCAGCTTGCCTGCTTGCTGCCCAATATCGTACACATCAATATTTACAACTGATAGCTGAGGAAAAAGCACCTGTGAAAATGGAAAATCGTCAAAGGTGATTACGGCAATATCCTTAGGAATGTTAATATGGTTCGCTTGTAGGCCGCTAACACAGCCGTAAGCAATATAATTGTTGGCACAAATAATAGCGTCTGGCCTTTGCTTCATGGATAAAAGCTCATTTGCAAGATTAAACCCACTTTTGCAGGTAGAGTCGCCATGCTTAATATAGCCTTGCTCTGCTTTAATGCCAAATTCGTCAAAAATAGTAAGCATACCATATAAGCGATGCTGTGTAATTTCGTCTTCTTTTGCGCCGCCAATAAAGGCAATACGCTTATATCCCTTTTGCAAAAGATGCCGCGCTGCCATTTCGCCTGCAAGACGGTTGTTAGAATCTATCCAGCACATATGGCTCGGGAACGCAGGTATGCCTATTACTGTATGAGGAAACATAGTTTCGCTAACGATTTTATCTAGCTGTTTTGTAACTACTGCCGCGTGAATAATTACGCCATCTGCTGACTGCTGTGCCGCGGCTTCGCTTATTATATCGCAAGCCTCTTGCTGTGTGGCACTTTGAATAATCAGTTTATAGCCTTTTGCACGCAAAGTTTCCTCTACACCTGACAAAATCTCAAACATATGTGGGTTAGAAAAGCCTATGTTTCGCTCCAAATGCGTTAAAAATAAAATAGTTTTAGATGCCCCTTTAGCAAAATTTTGCGCACGTACATTAGGGTGGTAATTCATTCGCAAGGCAATAGCTCTTACACGCTCCGCCGTCGCCTGTGAAACATCGTAGGAATTGTTCATCACTTTAGATACTGTTGATACAGAGGTGTTTGCCTCTCTTGCTACATCTTTAATTGTTACCGCCATAATACTTGCCTCCTATTTTGCTATAATAAACCCATTTTCATTTAAAGTGTTGTTTTCAAGCCCGCATTGCCATAAAAATTCTTTATCGGCGAAAATTTCAGGCAGCTCCTCTGCCTTTTGCATATTTATAGCTATATAAATTGTTTCATTATTGTCTGTGCGTGAAAATGCGTATAAGCCGCTATTTTTATCTGCTTGTAACGTGGCAAAATTGCCGCGTCTTAGTGCGGAATGTTCCATACGTAAGGCAATTGCCGCCTTATAAAACGCATATAGCTCGTGGTTTTTTCCCCACGGCATAGGGTGACGATAATCGTCCTCTATTATGCCGGATATTCCAAGCTCATCTCCATAAAATACTGATGGCATACCCACAAAGGTCATTTGAAAAAGCACTGCCGCCTTAAACCGCTGTACGTCCTCGCCACAAAGAGATAAAAAGCGGCTAACGTCGTGGCTATCCAGTAAATTAAGCTGTGCGTATACTGTGTTTTTTCTGTACCGCATTAACATATTTGCCACACGTGTTTGAAATTGCTGTGCATCGATACTTTTTTCGGCAAAGAACCGACGTGCGTGCTTTCTGAAATCGTAATTCATTGTCGAGTCAAATATAGTTCCGTCAAGCCAATAACGTGCGGTTTCCCACACCTCACCTATCATAATGGCATCTGGCTTTAGCTTCTTTGCTGTTTGCATAAAGCTTCGCCAAAACATAGTGTTAACCTCGCTGGCAACATCAAGCCGCCAACCGTCAATATCATACTCGCTTATCCAGTGAGCGCATACATTAGTGAAATATTCAATCACCTGTGGGTTTTGAGTGTTGAGCTTTGGCATCATTCTTTCGTAAGCGAAGCATTCGTATGAGGGGTATTCGTCCATATCCTCTGGGCGTATAACGGGATATTCCAGCTTATAAAACCAATCGGCATATACTGAAGATTTTCCGTTTTTAACAACGTCCTCAAAGGCGAAAAACTTCCATCCGCAATGATTAAATACTCCGTCAATAATTACTTTTAATCCGTTTTGGTGGTATACCTTTACCAGCTCTTTAAAATCATTATCCGTACCGAAAACAGGATCTATATGCATATAATCCAATAAATCATATTTGTGGTATTCTCCGGCTACAAAAATGGGGTTAATGTAAATTGCATTTACCCCAAGGTCTTTTAAGTATTCCACATTTTGTGTAATACCTTTAATAGTGCCTCCTAGCTTGCCTTTTGTTACAGTATTTTTAAAGGGCTTTTCTATCGGTATTTGTGATATGCTGCCCTTTTGCGTGGCAAAGCTATCGGGGAATATATTGTAAATTACTGCGTCCTGCGCCCAAGAGGGTGGTGCGACAATATCTGCTCTATGATTGTATGGTAACTGGTAATATTCACTGCGATCGTCCACTAATTCCTTTGTAAATAAATCGCCATAATAGTAAAGCGTTTCTTGATTATCTGACAGCTCAAAATAATAGCAAAGTCGCTTATATTTGTCGGTTAAAATCACCTCATAATAATCAAAGTATTCGTCCCATAGAACACAGGCCATACTAGCGCTGCTAAAAATAACAGGTGTTTGCCTACAGGCTCTATCACCAAAAAATATGCGACATTGTTTTATATCATTACGTGCAGTTCGAATACGAATAACTACTTGACGCTCGTTTATGCCGTGGGCGTCCTCGCTCATAGGGGTATGCTTTATTGCGAATTTGTTCATATGTTTTTTCTCCTTTAGCCTTTAACGCCGCCTGCGGTTAGTCCGGAATTCATATGCTTTTGTACTGCAAAAAATATTAAAAGCACCGGCAGTGATATAACTATAGATGCAGCCGCAAATATGGGGAAGCTACCACTCATTTCCGTAGCTTGCAAAGAATATAAGCCTGCGGCCAGGGTATAGGTTTCTTCACCAGTCATAAAGGTGACAGCAAAAATGTATTCATTCCATACATAAATCAAAATCATAACGGCAGTTACAATAATTGATGGCTTTGCCAGAGGTAACACTATGCGTAACACTAACTGTAAATTAGTAGCTCCGTCTATTTGTGCAGCTTCTTCTATTTCTATAGGTATAGTGTCGAAATAGCCCTTGATGTTCCAAAGTGCAAATACCGACATTGTGCCTGCGTATACAAGTATTAGCCCTATGCGTGTGTTAATTAGCCCTAAAGGAGATAACAGCTTATATATTGCAAACATAGATAACACCGAGGGAAATGAATATAACAAAAGCAAACAATTTAATATAGGGACTCTACCTGAAAATCGTTTGCGTGAAAATACATAAGCCGCCGGTATTGCCACAGAAAGCGACAATGCAATAGTGCAAACAGCCAAAAACACTGAGTTTGCCACCCATATAAGCACCGGTTCTTGTGTAAATACATTTATGTAATTTTGAAATGTTAATTTCTTTGGAATAAAGCTAAATTCAGAGCTTAGCATACTGTTTTGTGCGTTAAGCGACACCGAAAAAGCGTACAAAATGGGTATTAAAATTATAAAGCAAAGGCAAATGAAAAAGATGTTGAGCACTATAGCTAAAATAGTGTTTTTACTGCGTTTACTCATTTTGCACCCTCCTTTGTTTTAAATGTTGTAAGAAATGAAAAGCCTATTAGCATAGCAAAAATTATTACCGATATTGCTGAGGAATAGCCATAATTATTGGTAATAAAAGCGTTTTCGTAGGCGTAGGTTAAAATTGTGTGTATTGACGCGCCAGTTTTCGAGCCCGCTTGTTGGGTTAGTAGATAAATAACGTCAAATTGCTTAAAGGTAGTGAATACAGTAATAATCACAGATGGAGCGATAATTGGCTTAATTGCAGGTATTGTTAGATTAGTCGTGCGTTGTAGCCAGTTGGCACCGTCAAGTATTGCGCTTTCGTAGCAGCTTTGGTCAACACTCTGAAGCGCACCGTCCATAATGGTAATCATAAATGGGCAAGCAAGCCAAAGATTAACCACCATACAGCTGATAAATGCAAGAGTATTATCTCCCAGCCAACGCACATTATCAAAGCCCATATTAGCGAGCCACTGGTTTAATAGCCCAAATTGCGAGTTGAACATACCTGTTTTCCAAAGTAAAATCGATACGTAGCCGGGCATTGCCCACGGGAACATTAAAATAGTTTTGTATATTTTGCGATGCTTCAGCACCTTAACATTAAGTAGGCTGGCAAGCATAAATGCAATTACAAGCTGAAAAGCCATGTTTAAGATTGTCCACACAATAGTTAGTAAAAGTGCTGAAATAAAGCCACCATCAAATACAAACAAGGCTTTAATATAGTTTTGAAATCCTATAAACTTAGCATTAAACCAATTGTACACATTCATATTTGTAAACGAAATATAAAAGGTGTACAAGATAGGGAAAACCACAATAAGCGTGATTAGTATAAGCGAAGGGGCTGCACACAAATAAGAATAAAGTGTCTGTTTTTTGTTTTGCCTCATAAATAGTTCCTTTCGTCTTATTTCATAGCAGCAACAAGCTCTTCGGCCTTTTTCTGTTGCTCGTTTGCGGCAGTGGTAATGTCTTTATTACTCATATTAACATCTACTAACAAATTAGTGGCAACTGTCCACATAACGTCCATTTCCGGTATATTTGGCATTGGCACTGCGTTTTCGGCGGTTTGCCTCATTAGCATTACCATTTCGTCGTTTTTGATTTCATCATTGTCGTAGCAATCAAGCCTTGCCGGAGCGCATCCGCTGGCCTTAGCCATAGCAATGCCAAGCTCTGGTGTCATAAGCTGTGTAAGCACCTGTGTAATTGCTTTGCTTTTATTTTTGGCTGCAATCTTTAGCACATGCACGCCTTGCACACCGGAATATGGTGCAATGGGTAAGCCTGTTTCGTTTACAATAGGCATTGCGGCTAGGCCTACATCCATACCTGCATCTCGAACGGTTGGCACTAGCCAGGGGCCGCCTATAGTGCTATGTGCCATACCCTCGCGAAACAGCGTGTTTACTGTAGCATATTCGCTTTCGCCCGGCATTAGCTCGACAAATTTTTTGTGATATGTAAGTGCTGCTATGCTTTGAGGGGTATTAAGCTCCGGCTTACCGTCGGCGGAAATAATTTCTCCGCCAAAGCCATGAAACCACCCGGCACCATAATATGCAGTGCTGTGTTGCTCTACAAAGCCATAATGTCCACCGTTAGTTGTTTTTTGCATATATGAATATAGCTCGTCTGTGGTTTTTGGCACTTCATCATCGTTCATATATCGGCGATTATACATATATAAAAGTGTTTCAAAATAAATTGGCAATTGGTAAATGTTATCCTTATAGGTTGCCGCCGATATAGTCATAGGGATATATTTATCAAAAGCTTCTTTAGCTATAAAATCTGTAATTGGTGCTAAAATACCCATTTCTGCATATACGCCCATTTTGTCGTGAGCGAAAAAGTACATATCAGGGGCAGCCTTAGCATCATTACCTACCATTTTAAGTGCCTCGGTTAAGCCGTTTTTCTTTTCGAGTACTACTTTTACATCTGTTAATTTATTAAGCTCTGTTTGCATAGCCTCGGCAACCACATCTTCTTTATCGTGCCAAATAGTAATAGTGACAGGGCCTGCTTGCGGTGCTTCGCCACAGGCTGTAAAAACAGATGCCGACATAATGATAGCAAGCAATATGGCAATAGCTTTTTTCATCAATTTACACTCCTTTTAAAATTGCAGGCGATAATACAAAGGTATTACCGCCTGCAAAGCGGTTTTTGCTGCCGCTTATTTCTTTTTATGTTTATACACTACAAAACCACCTGCACCCAGTGCAATTACAGCTGCAGCTGCTATTATAATAATTACTACCGTGTTGTTTTGCTGGGGCTGTTGAGCTTGCACAGGCTCCACGACAGAAGTAGCGGCAACCGGAGCTTTAGGTGCTTCTACGCCTGCCGGCTTTTCGTAAGTAACGGTAAAATCCTCGGGGCCGTTTACTACTAGCCAAATATCCTTGCCGGTTTCTACTGTAATATCAGTAGTTTGCACAGTGCCGTCTTTAGCGTTGACGATAATAGAATTAATCCATCCAGGCACTGTTTTAGTAAGCCAGCCGTCATCGCCTGCTTCCAGTGGCTCACCCGGCCAAGCTGAAAAAACATTTGTGCCATCCGGTGCGCTCCATGCCCATAGGTTCGGCTTACTCCAATCGGCAGGTGCCATAACATTAACCTTAATATCCGGTGCAGATGCTTTTGCAGGATCATCATAGCTTATTTCAAAGCTGTTATCTTCAGCAACAGTAACCCAAACCTCGGCAGCGTCCACTGAAATGTCTGCTGTTTGCACCTTGCCATCGTTACCGTTAATAATAATAGAATTAACAAAAACAGGGGCTGCTGAAACAAAAGAACCGTCGTCTGTTTTACGCATTGCTCTACCTGGCCATGCATCAAAAGCATTTTTTCCATCTGGCGCACTCCAAGCCCATAAGTTAACGCTTTCCCATGAGGCAGGAACTGTAGCGTGAACAGTGAATTTTTCTACAAATTCCGGTGCTGTGCCTTTCGTTTTAGCATCGTAGCTTACTTCGGCTGTTTTAGAGTCTTTTATAGTTATCCAAGCGTTTTTACCGTCTAGCTTTAATGCGTCTATTTGCACTGTGCCGCCATTTGCATTAATAATAACATTATCGGCCCACTTTGGTAGCCATACATAATACCAGCCTTCGTTTGCCTTATCGGCATCAAGCTCGCCGCCCGGCCAAGCTGCAAATGCGTTGCGTCCGTCATCATTATATGCCCATGCGCATGGTGCTTGCCAATCTGTCGGCACTTGCACATATACGGATACTCTTTCTTCGTTTGTCGCAAACGCCGCGAGAGGAAACGCCGCAACAACAAGCATACAAATAACCGCTAACGTTATAAACCTTTTTGTTAATTTCATTTTTACATACCTCCTACAAAATTACGAGAAGCAATCACCTCTCTTTGAGGCTATAGTATCATTACAAATTGTATGTGTCAACGCATATTCACGAAACCGTTTTCGCATAATCTTATCACATTATAGCACAAATCTTATATATATGTTGTACATTATATACATAAAAATTACAATTATTAAATGTTTTAAGTAAAATTTGTAATCTTTTACGAAACGGTTTCGTACTGAATAATTATCCTTGCTCCTCATACTGCTTCACGAAAAACCAAACTCGGTGGCACAGATGAAAACGTGGCTTGCGGGCGAAGATTGGCGAACCGAGGTTTTTAAAAACGGCGGTGATATTTACTGTGCCTCCGCATCTGCAATGTTTAAGGTTAATGTTGTTAAAAATGGCGAGAATGGCCACTTGCGGCAAAAAGGCAAAATTGCTGAACTCGCACTTGGTTATGGTGGCTCGGTTGGTGCGTTAAAAGCAATGGGCGCTCTTGATATGGGACTTTCCGAAGAAGAACTACAGCCA
>JAVWZM010000007.1:0-47116 GCA_036661035.1 Oscillospiraceae bacterium | reverse complement strand
TAGAAGGTGACCCCCGCCAAAAGTTGTAAACCATCTCCCCGGACAAAGTGTAAACCATCTCATACTTGACAAGAGCCACCGCCCCTACAGAGATTGCACAATGCAGTTAAACTGCACTTTAAAGCAAAAACGCGCCGCAACAAATGTGTATTTGTTGCGGCGCGCTTTTAATAATATTTACTCTGCGGCGTAGGTGTCGAAATAGCCTTGAACAAGGATAATAGGCGTGCCTTTGTCGCCGGAGCCACTGGTGAGGTCGCATAGCGAGCCTATTAGGTCTGTAAGGCGGCGTGGCGTTGTGCCTTGGGTTTCCATGCTGCCTTTAAGGTTTGCGTTTTTATGGGCAATCATGTTGCGCATTGCGCTTGCAAGCTCCTCGCCGGAAAGGTCTTTAAGCTGGTTATCTGCGATATATTTTAGCTTTAGCTCGTTTGGTAGGCCATTTAAGCCGCTTGTAAAGCCTGGGCTTACCACAGGATCTGCAAGCTCCCATATTTTGCCCACAGGGTCTTTAAACGCGCCGTCGCCGTATACCATTACTTCGATGTTCTTGCCTGTTTTGGCATATAGGTCGTCGTGTACGGCGTTTACAAAGACGTCGCAATCCCTTGGGAAAAGCTTTACTGTGTTTTCGGTGGCTTTGTTGCTGCCTAATAGGCCGTAATCTGCGTTAAAGCCGCTGCCGTTTATAGGGGCAGTCATTATTTCGTCTAGGCCGTATAATATCTCTGCGCCTGCATTTTGCAAAAGACGCTTTGTGCGCTTTCTTGTATGAATGTCACAATACAAAACATTTTTTGTGTATTCTAAAATTGCTGTGGCTTGGTTTGCAAATATTACCTCTGCCTCGGCGCCTTCCTCGCGGATAAGCTGCAAATAATAATCCACATAATCTACGCCTGTAAATGGGTGCGGATTTTGCCCGAAAAGCTCACGGTATTTTGCCTCGGTTAAAACGTCGCTCCATGGGTTTACGCCTTTTGCGTCAAGCTCGTCCACGCTTACAAGCTCGTTGCCCACCTCGTCGCCGGGATAGCTAAGCATAAGCACTACCTTTTTAGCGCCGCGTGCAATGCCGCGCAGGCAAATGCTAAACCTGTTGCGGCTTAGAATAGGGAATATAACTCCGATAGTTTTATCGGCAAATTTTGCCTTTATGTCTGCTGCAATATCGTCTGTAGATGCATAGTTGCCTTGTGCGCGTGCAAGCACCGCCTCGGTTACGCCGATAACGTCGCGGTCGCATAGCTTTACGTTTTCTTCTGATGTGGCGTTCATTACGCTTTGCACTACTATATCTGCAAGATTATCTCCCTTGCGGATAATAGGTGCGCGCACACCTCTCGAAACTGTTCCAAATACTCTCGACATAAATATTTACCCCCATAAGTGGGCATTTCTGCCCGTTTGCGGCTATGCCGACTATACCGTTTTACCGATATTACAAAGCCATTAATTATTATAGCTTAATTACGCCCTTGGTACAATGAAATTTTTGTAAAAATTATAAATTTGCATCGATTTGTTTGACTGCGCTACATATTTATATCCATTGCGGTGAAAACTTGTATTATATGTCATATGCAGCACAGCTCCTATAGCAACTCGGCTTATTATTGTCCTTGTGCTCGAGCCTTTTGTCAAATTGCATGCAGCAAAGACGAGGGCTTTAGTAGGACAATCAAAAGTAAAATTGCTGTAAGCACTTGGATATGCGCTGCAAAAGGCTTTACAAAAGGTATTTTAAAAGGAGAGATTTTAATGAAGCTAACGGCGCAAGGCTACGCCAAAATGGTGAAAACGGCATCGCCAAAATCCCCTGCGCTCAAGGATTGCTTTTGGGCATTTTTTGTGGGCGGCGGCATTTGCCTTTTAGGCGAAATATTGCAGACCATCTACGCAAAAATAGGCTTTACTCTTGCCGACGCCGCCACCCTTTCAAGCATTAGCCTTGTGGGCATATCCGCCATTACCACGGCGCTTGGCTGGTACCAAAAGCTTGCGTCAAAGGCAGGTGCCGGCACCTTGGTGCCTATTACGGGCTTTGCCAATGCCGTGGTAAGCCCTGCAATAGAATTTAAAAGCGAGGGCTTTATAACTGGCGTTGGGGCAAAAATGTTTGTAATAGCAGGGCCTGTAATCGTGTATGGCATGCTTGCAAGCGTGGCATGGGGCGTGATACTGCATTTTATTCGCCCATTTATAGGAGGGTGAGATGAACGAAAAAAAAGGCGATACCATTATTTTTGAAAACGCGCCATCTGTTATTTCCTTTGCTGCTATAGGCGGTAAAAAAGAAAGCGAAGGGCCTCTTGCCGATAAATTTGATTTACTGGTTACCGACACACGCTGTGGGCAAAAATCTTGGGAGGGGGCAGAAAGCATTTTCGCGCGGCACTGCATAGAACAATTGCTTGCAAAGGCAAATTGCACCCTTGCGCAAACGGACTGCGTTTTTTCCGGCGATTTGCAATGCCAATGCACAGGCTCGTCTTATGCTATGCGCAGCTTCGATTTGCCCCATATCGGGCTTTACAGCGCATGCGCCACTATGGCACAGGGCATGGCGCTTGCCGCTTGCATGATATCCGGCGGCATGATGAGCCGCGTGATAGCCATGACCTCTAGCCATTTTTGCGCAGCGGAGCGTCAATTTCGCACACCGCTTGATTATGGCGGCAAGCGCACACCCTCCTCCCAGTGGACGGTTACTGCCGCGGGAGGCGCAATGCTCGCCAATTGCGGCGAGGCGCCTTATGTGCGCGCTGTTACCTTTGGCCGTGTGCAAGACTACGATATTACCGATATTAATAATATGGGTGCCGCCATGGCACCTGCAGCGGCGGCTACCATATTGCAATACTTTAAAGACACAAAGGAAAGCCCCGACAGCTTCGACAAAATATATACGGGGGATTTAGGCGCGGTGGGCAGTGCCTTGCTGCTGCAAATATTGAAAGCTGAGGGCATAAGCATTAAATCCCACGAGGATTGCGGCCTTTTGGTTTACGACCGCGAAATCCAAAATGTGGGTGCCGGCGGCTCCGGCGCAGGGTGCAGCGCGGCAGTGCTTGCATGCCATGTTTTGCCTGCGCTAAAGCGCGGTACGCTGAAAAGAGTGCTGTTTGTTTCCACAGGTGCCCTTATGAGCCAAACCACGTTTTTACAAGGCGAAAGCATACCTTGTGTTGCACATTTGATAGAATTGTCACATAAATAATATATTTATTGGGAATATAATGAAATAAATATCACAAAATGTGAAAGGAATTGAGTTTATGCATTATTTTTGGGCATTTGCGGTGGGGGGCATGTTTTGCGTTATCGGGCAGCTTTTAATGGATTTTACAAAGCTTACCCCTGCGCGCATCTTGGTGATATACGTAGTGGGCGGCGTGTTGCTTTCGGCAATTGGCATTTACGAGCCTTTGGCGAAATTTGCCGGCGCAGGTGCCACCGTGCCGCTTCTCGGATTTGGGCATCTTTTGGCGCAGGGCGTGATAGACGCAGTAACCAAAAACGGGCTTTTAGGCGCGTTTACAGGGGGATTTACCGCCGCGGCAGGCGGCATTACCGCCTCGCTTACAGCAGGGTTTATTGCGTCTGTGCTTGCGAAAAGCCGCGACCAAAGCTAAAAAACAAGATGCGATTTGTCAAATGTTGGAGCAATCCGCCCATAAAAGAGGAATTGCTAAGGCTTTCTATATAAAAACACCTTTGGCAAAAAGCTCCGCTCTGCATCTGCATTTGATAAATGCGCAAAACAAAAGGACATTGCCAAAAGGCAATGTCCTTATAACAGCAAAAGCTGTATTACGCGTTTTCTTTGTTAGCGCGCTTTGCAAGGCGACTTACCTTGCGCTGAGCTGTGTTCTTGTGTAACACACCTTTACCTGCAGCTTTGTCTATTACAGCAGTTGCAGCTTTAACAGCGTCGTTTTTGTCAGCAGCGCCGGCAGCAATGGCGGCGTTTGCCTTTTTAACGACTGTTTTCAGGTTTGACTTAATGGCTTTGTTATGCAGTGTCTCTTTTTCACTCTGGATAACGCGATCCTTTTGCGATTTAATGTTTGGCATAATACCACCTCCTTGCTACCCATAACAGTGCAATTTATAATACCATTTTTTTGATGTCAATGCAAGGGTTTTTTTCAAATTAGAACGAATAACATAAGAAAGTAGGTTTAAAATGCCATTTTATACCGATATTGCCGCCGAGCTGTACCCAAAACGCTGTAAAAATGTGCCATCGGGCGTAAAGCTATATACATCTAATGAGGATAATATTGCGGTTACTCGTGTGGATATTTCAAAAAACGGCCTTCGCCGTGCCAAGGGCACTTATATCACTCTGGATTTGCCTTGCTTATTATACGCGCCTATAGATAAAAACTCAAGCGCGGTGCAAGCCGTGGCAAGCCGTCTGCGCGCTTTGCTGCCCACCTTTGGCACAGTGCTTGTGGCAGGCATAGGCAACCGCGGTGTTACGGCAGACGCCCTTGGCACTGCTACGGCAGACAAGATATTCGCAACCCGAGGGCTAAAGCAGGGTGAGGTGCCTCTGCGCGGCGTAGCAGTGCTTTGCCCCGGAGTTGTTGGCGCTACCGGAATATCTACCGCTGAGCTATTGCAATGCGCTGTAGGGCGCATTAAGCCCTCGGCAGTGCTATGCATAGACAGCCTGTGTACAAAAGAGGCAAAACGCCTTTGCCGCAGTGTTCAAATAAGCTCTGCCGGCCTTGCGCCGAGAAGTTCCGCCCCATTAAACGAGAAATTGCTGGGCGTGCCCACCTTTGCCATAGGCGTGCCAATGGTAATGGAGCTTGAGCAAGATAAAAACGAGGTGTTTTTGGTAACGCCCAAAGACGTAGATGCCTTGCTGCAACGCGCGGCGGAAATGCTGGCACTGGCAATAAATAAGGCGCTACAGCCTGCGCTATCCGTTGGCGAGCTGCATTATCTCACGTCGTAATCGGCATTAGCTTCTGTGTGTGTGCATATATTTCCTTGAGGTGATTATTTTGAAAAGGCGGCATAATATCGTAACAGGCATGTCCCTTTGCTTTGTGCTGCTTGCCACCCTTGGCACCTCGGCAAAGGCGGCGTCGGCAATAAGCCCTGCCGAAGCCCTTGCCCGTGTGGGCGGCATGCTTTGCGCGCCCGTGGCGGCTATGGCGGCGGAAAAGCAAATGATTGAAAATGCGCTTTTGCCCGATAACGCGGCACTGCCCGTGGCGCAAACTATAGATGAAAACGATTATTCTTCGGGCTTTTGGACACAGATACCCACTAAAGAGGAGCTTTTGCCTTTGCCCATTCCCGAAATGCCACAGGGCGCAGCCCCTGTATTAAGCGCACATTATACCCAAGGCACTACAAAAATATATTCTCCATGCGGCAATGCCACCGTTAAAAACTGTACCGACCTTCCTCAAAGCGAGGTTGCCGCAGAGATATTGCAGGAGATGCCCTTTGCCATAGAGCCAAACAGCGCCTTGCCACAGGTGCTTATAATGCACACCCACGCCACAGAGGCATATCAGCCAGCGCCAGAGCCTTGGTGCAACCCCGAATACACCGCACGCAGCACCGACATGGCGCAAAACGTAACCGCCGTGGGCGGTGCCATGGCTGCGGAGCTGAACGCCCTTGGCGTGAACACAATACAAGACACCACTCTGCACGATTACCCAAGCTACAACGGCAGCTATGCACGCAGCAATAAAACCGTGCGCAAATACTTAGAGCAATATCCATCTATAAAGGTGGTTCTGGACGTACACCGTGACGCCATACAAAAAGACGACGGCACACGCATAAAGCCTATTTGCGATATTAACGGGGAACAGGCGGCGCAGGTAATGATAATTTGCGGCGCGGATAACAAGGGCAATTTGCCTAATTTTAAGCAGAATTTGCGTTTTGCGTCACATTGGCAAAGCAAAATAGAAGGGCTTTATCCCGGCATTACCCGTCCGCTTTTGTTTGATTATCGCTATTATAATCAAGACTTAACCACGGGCAGCCTTTTAATAGAGGTAGGCGGCCACGCCAACACCTTGCAAGAGGCAACAATGGCAGGCGCAATGGCGGCAAAGGCGCTTGCACAATTGCTTTTAGCCGCGCCTTAGCAATACACCTAAAGCCGATATGAATATTACTTGCAAAGTGCCAAAAATAGCCTTAGTTCAAAGAAAATACCGCATAACCCCTTTCTTTTTCGGGCGAAACCGTGTAACATATATAGTAGTACCCTTTACATGTAAAACTTTTAAATAAAGTACAGGTTGCTATATATATTTCCTCGGGGGGCGATACCATGCGCCTACCAAAATTCGATGCGCAATATCAATGTGTGCGCACATGGATATATTAATATATGTTAAAGATTAAATGTTAAATAATAAGCCATTAATTGGCAGATGGAGGCGGGCAAGTGGAAATATCCTGTGGTGCCGGCATATCAATTGAAACAAAGGGAATAGGCGCCTGCCTTGGTTTTGCCAAAGAGGAATTAAAGGCGTATTTGCTCGCCATGTTTAAAACCCTTGATTTTGAAAAAAAGCGCGGCGCAGTGAAGATTTTACTGGAAGTGCGCAATTCTCCCGTGCTGCGCTTCGACGGATATCAGCTATTGATAACAGAGCAAGAGGTGCGTATTACGTCGCGCATGGAGCGCGGTGTATTACACGGTGTTTATCACCTTTTGCGGCTCTTGGGCTGCTCTTTTTGGTTTTCCAAAACCTCGATACAAAACGTGCCTACCGTGCGCCGCGCTACGCTGAATTCGGGGCTTTTCACCGAAAACCCAATGCTTGAAAGCAGAGGCATTTGCCTTTACGGCGTCACGGGTAAAACAGTGGCAGACGTGCTTGCCACTGTGGATTTTATGGCGAAAAATAACTATAATTTGCTTGTTACCTCAGTGCATAGCAAGGGCGATGCCCCCGAAAATGCCCACGCTATTTTTTGGGACGAGGTACAGGCAACTGTTCTCCCTCACCTTGAAAAGCGCGGTATCGAGCTTTGTGTTTCGCCTTTTTGCGATGCGGCAGATAGCGCAAATACAAATGACGGCAAGCAGATAGACGAAGTGGAAAATCACGATATTCTCAAGGCGGCATTTGGCGACGATGCCTTGCTTTTAAGTGATACAAAGGACGCTTTTTCTATTGCAAATGCCGACAAAGGCAAGCACAGCCTATATCTGATAGATACGGACATGGGCGACAGCTATAGCTGGCAGACTAATTTATGGATACAGCCCAAAAGCGCAAAGGAGCTTGTGGCATGTGCCGCAAACGCAGGGCTTAAAGGCATTGTTTCTTTGTGGCGGCCGATAAGCGTATGGTGGAGTGCGTCCCTTAATTTTTCGTTTTTGCGAGAGGCCTATTATCACCCCGATTTTTCCCAAAGGCTTATGCTGGAAAAGCTTTGTGCCGATTTGTGGAGCGTTTGCACGCCCACGTTTGCAACCGTTATGGAGCTTTTGTACGAAAATGTGCAAGACAAAGCCTTGTGGAGCCGCGCCCCACGGGCACCGAAAGGCTTGCAGGAGCATACCGCTTTGCGCAATTCTGCACTGGACGGATATAATCAGAACGCCTTAAAGGAAAAGGCAGACGAAATAACGGCTCTTTTAAACAGCGTTTTAATAACAAGGCTCAGCGAGCACGAACGCTATCATATGGACTGCCTAAAGGCGTATATAAAGCAGCAAAAGCAGTTTTATCTGTCTATAGATCAGCTTTGCTCCGACGCGTCCTCGGCAGCAAAAATGCCTGCATATTACAAATGTCTTGCCGGCATACGCGGCTCCATAGGCGAGGGCTTTGCAAGCGAAAAATACGCGCGTTGGTGCTTATCCGAGGCTGTAGCTTCGCCGCCTGATTCAAATACACCGTAGAAATTCGGCATATAAAAACGGCTTTTGCAAATTTGCAAAAGCCGTTTTGTTTATTACATTTAGTTTTCTATCACTGTGCCTGTGCGCCCTGCAATGCCCTCGTTTGCTTTTTCAAGCAAGGTGATAAGTGCCTTGCGGCCTTTTTTCGACTCGGCAAATTCTATGGCAGCCTGTACCTTTGGTAGCATAGATCCGGGTGCAAAATGCCCCTCGGCGCAGTATTGCTTTGCCTCATCGGAGGTAATATTATCCAGCCACTTTTGCTCGGGCTTGCCGTAATGTATTGCGGCTTTTTCCACAGCGGTAAGGATAATCAGCACGTCTGCATCTAGCTTTTGTGCTAAAAGCGACGACGCAAAATCTTTGTCGATTACGGCGCTTGCGCCCTTTAGGTGATGGCCCTGGCGCAGCACGGGGATACCGCCGCCGCCGCCTGCTATTACCACCTGCCCTGCATCTACAAGTGCTTTTACGGTGTCTATTTCCACTATGTCCACAGGCCTTGGCGAGGCAACCACGCGGCGATAGCCGCGGCCTGCGTCCTCTACCATGGTATAGCCTTTTTCCAAAACCAAGGCATCAGCCTCGTCTTTAGTCATAAAGCGGCCTATTGGCTTTGTGGGGTTTTTAAACGCAGCGTCGGTTTCGTCTACCACTACCTGTGTGATAACCGTGGCGCATGCCTTATGAATATCTCGGTCTATAAGCTCCTCGCGCAAAGCGTTTTGCAAATCGTAGCCGATATAGCTTTGGCTCATGGCAACGCAAACCGACAGCGGTATAACAGGGTATTTAGGCTCTGCACGCACAAGCTCGCCCATGGCAAGCTGAATCATGCCAACCTGAGGGCCATTGCCGTGGGAAATTACCACCTCGTGCCCCTCTGCAATTAAATCCGCAATTGCCTTGGCGGTGTGCTTTACTGCCGCCATTTGCTCTGTAAGGTTATTGCCAAGGGCGTTGCCCCCAAGGGCGATTACTATGCGCTTACCCATTATGTTGTACCTCTTATTTCATATGGCGGTCTGTGCCGCGTGTTTCAAGTGCTTCGAGCATTTTTGCAGCGTCTTTTTCTTTTGCAAGGAAAATCATAGCGGCAATAATGTACGGCTTGTAGCTTGCTTCTTTGTAAAGCGGTGTGCGATAGCGGTCAAACACGCTGGCTGCCACTTCGCCCTCTTTGCAGGAAACGCCGGAAATGTCAGCAGGTAGGCAGTGCATATACATTGCTTTGCCGTCTTTAGTTGTTTTCATAAGCTCCTCGGTGCATTCCCAGTCCTTATGATTTGCATTTTGTATAAGCAGCTCTTTTTCAAGCACATTAATGCCTTCGCTGTCGCCGTTGCCATATAGCTCTGTACGTTTTTCCATAGCGGCAAATGGTGCCCAGCTCTTTGGATATACTACGTCGGCATCTTTAAATGCCTCTGCCATATTGTTGGTTTTAGTAAAGCTACCGCCCGATGCAGCAGCGTTTTTACGTGCTACTTCCTCAACCTCAGGCATTACTTCGTAGCCTTCCGGATGAGCCAATACTACTTCGCAGCCAAAGCGTGTCATTAGGCCGATTACGCCCTGTGGCACGGAAAGAGGCTTGCCGTAGGAAGGAGAATATGCCCATGTCATGGCGATTTTTTTGCCCTTTAGGTTCTCGATGCCGCCAAAATGGTTGATAAGGTGCAAGGTATCAGCCATTACCTGTGTGGGGTGGTCGATATCGCACTGCAAGTTTACAAGTGTAGGTGTTTGCTCTAATACGCCATCACGATGTCCCTCGCGAACGCTCTCGGAAACTTCGTGCATGTATTTGTTGCCTTTGCCGATATACATGTCGTCGCGGATACCGATAACGTCTGCCATAAAGCTAATCATGTTAGCTGTTTCGCGCACTGTTTCGCCGTGTGCAATCTGGCTTTTGCCCTCGTCTAAATCCTGCACTTCAAGGCCAAGAAGGTTACAGGCAGATGCAAAGGAAAAGCGTGTGCGTGTGGAGTTGTCGCGGAAAAGGCTGATGCCAAGGCCGCTCTCGAAAATTTTGGTGGAGATATTGTTTTCGCGCATATGGCGCAGAGCGTCGGCTACTATAAACACAGCCTCAAGCTCGTCGTCGGATTTTTCCCATGTAAGGAAAAAGTCGTTATTGTACATTTCTTTAAAATTAAGTTTGTTTAAGCGGTCGATATAGCCCTGTAGTTTTTTATCCATTGTAAAATCTCCTTTAAATTTGTGTTAAATTTACGGTGAGCCGTTTTAACGCTCTCGGTTTAAAATAAGCCTTTGCAGCGCAGGGTAAGCTTATGGTAAGCTGCAATAAAATTGCTCACCGTTATTTATCGTGGTTATTCGGCAATAAAATTATTTGCAGTAGGCTGTTGGCAATGCGGCATATACAGCGGCGCAGGTAACAAGGTCTTGCTTCCATGTTTTCTCGTTAGGTGCGTGTGCCTCTGCCTCGGCGCCCGGGCCAAAGCCGATGCATGGAATACCATTGCGTCCCATGATGGAAACGCCGTTTGTGGAGAAAGTCCATTTATCGGTAAGTGGGCGTGCTTTACGCATTTGCTCTGTAACTGCAGAGCCGATGCGCTCCTCGCCGTAAAGGCCGTTGTACACTGTTTCCATTGCTTTTGTAACGTCGTGATCCTTCGGGATAACCCATGTTGGGAAATAGCACTCGATAGGATATACGCAGCCGGTCCATGACGGACGGTCGTATTGATACATAGAAACCTCTACGTCCTTGCCGTATTTTTGCACTGCCGGCAAAGCGCGGATTTCGTCTAGGCAGCTTTCCCATGTTTCGCCCACTGTCATGCGGCGGTCAAGGGAAACGGCGCAAGAGTCTGCCACGGCGCAGCGGCTTGGGCTTGTGAAGAAAATTTCAGATGCTGTGATAGTGCCGCGGCCAAGGAACGCAGCCTCTTCCCACTCTTTGTTGTATTTTGCATCAAGCATTTTTACAAGGCCTTTAACCTCATCTGCATCTGTGGCGGCGTTTTCGTTAAGGGCACGCACGTCTTGCAGAATGTCTGCCATTTTGTAAATGGCGTTGTCGCCGCGCTCAGGAGCTGAGCCATGGCAGGAAACGCCCTTTACGTCTACACGGATTTCCATGCGTCCGCGCTGGCCGCGGTAGATGCCGCCGTCTGTAGGCTCTGTAGATACTACAAACTCAGGGCGTACCTTGCCCTCGTTGATAATGTACTGCCAGCAAAGGCCGTCGCAGTCTTCCTCTTGCACTGTGCCTGTTACAAGCACTGTGTATTTATCGTTTAAAAGGCCTGCGTCTTTCATGATTTTTGCGCCGTATACAGCACTTACAATACCGCCCATTTGGTCGGAAGTGCCGCGGCCGCCTATTTCTGTTTCGGTTTCGTAGCCGTCGTATGGATCAAACTTCCAGTTGGCTTTATTGCCGATACCAACGGTGTCGATATGTGCGTCAAAGCCGATAAGGGTTTTGCCTGTGCCCATGTAGCCAAGCACGTTGCCCATTGGATCTATCTCTGCTTTGTCAAAGCCCACTTTTTCCATCTCTGCTTTAATGCGGCGGATATGCCCCTCTTCGCCGCAGCTTTCGCCCGGGATTTTCACAAGGTCGCGCAGGAACTGTGTCATGTCTTTTTCGTAGCCCTCTGCCATTTGTTTAATTTTGCCGAAATCCATTTTTATTTCCTCCTGTTAATGTTAATATAACGGTTTTCCGTTTGCGTACTCGTTAAATTTCGTTTTCGCCCCAGACGATTTTTTTGTAGTTTTCAGGATCTGTGTCGCCCTCGGTAGAGAACATCAAAACCTTGCTGTCTTTATTTAGCCCGATATCCTCGCGCAGTGCCTTGTATTCGTCGTCTTGCATTAATGTGGCGATAAGTCCCATGCCCACTGCGCCTGATTCGCCCGATATCACCTGTTGGTCGCCCTTGCATGGTGCTGCAAGCATGCGCATGCCCTTTGCGGCAACCCAGTCGGGGCAAGATACAAATACAGATGAATGGTTTTTAAGTATATCCCACGAAATAATGTTTGGCTCGCCGCAGGCAAGCCCTGCCATCATGGTGGTTAAATCGCCGTCTACTATTCTTGGCTCGCCGTCTTGCGCTTTTGCACCTTTATATAGGCAAGCTGCAACCTCTGCCTCCATTACCACAACGGTAGGTGGGTTTTCGGGGAACAGGTTTGCAAAATAGCCTTGTACTGCGCCTGCAAGAGAGCCTACGCCCGCCTGTATAAAGATATGTGTGGGGCGCTCCTCGCCAAGTGCCCTTAGCTGCTCTGCCGCCTCGCTTGCCATGGTGCCGTAGCCCTGCATAATCCACGCCGGGATTTTCTCGTAGCCTTCCCACGCTGTGTCCTGCACCATTACGCCATGCTCGGTTTTTTCGGCAAGGGCGTTTGCCATGCGCACGCACTCGTCGTAGTTTACTTCCTCAATGCTTACCTTTGCGCCCTCAGCGGCGATATTGTCAAAGCGAGGCTTTGTGGAGCCTTTTGGCATAAGCACTACGGATTTTTGCCCTAATTTGTTTGCTGCCCAGGCAACGCCTCTGCCGTGGTTGCCGTCTGTAGCTGTAAAGAAGGTGGCTTTGCCAAATTCTTTTTCCAGCTTGTCGCTTGTAAGGTAATCGTAGCTTACGTCGCTTACATCGCGCCCTATTTCCTCGGCAATGTACCTCGCCATTGCAAAGCTGCCTCCAAGCACCTTAAACGCGTTTAGCCCAAAGCGATAGCTTTCGTCCTTTACGTAAAAGCCGCTAAGGCCAAGCTCCTTTGCCATACCTGCAAGGCTCCTCAGCGGTGTAACGGTGTACTGGGGAAAGCTTGCGTGAAACTTGCGTGCCTTTGCCACATTTTCAAGGCTCATTACTGAAAGCTCCTTGTCGGCGGTTTTTGGCATTTTGTTTTTTGCCCATTCGATTTTCTGCATTTCCAAATAGCTCCTCTCATTATTAAAGAATAATAACGCTGAATATACTCGTGTGACGGCTCTATGTATAAGTCGTACTTTGCATTCTCTATAACTAATATTATCATAGGTTTTGCCATTGTCAACAGTTATTCTCAAAAATTTTTGCAAGACCTAACAAATTTTTTGATTTTAGCAATAAATACTGATAATTACTTGATTTGAAAGATAAAAAATGTTAATATAGTTAAAAGTAATACTTTAATGTCAATATGGCACTGTTTTGCCTATATGTATTCGCAATGTTCGTATTAATAAGGAGGAAATGATGTTTACATTTACAGTCAACGGAAAAGAAATCAGCACAGAGAAGGATATGAAGCTTTTGCCATTTCTGCGTGAGGAGCTGGGGCTTACTTCTGTTAAAAACGGTTGCAGCGAGGGCGCATGCGGCACCTGCGTGGTTTTGGCAGACGGCAAGGCGACCAAGTCCTGCGTGCTATCCACTGCAAAGGCACAAGGCAAAAGCATTATCACCGTGGAGGGCTTTTCCCCACGGGAAAAAGATGTGTACGCATTTGCCTTTGCAAGCACCGGTGCTGTGCAGTGCGGCTTTTGCACGCCCGGCATGCTTATCAGCGCAAAGGGGCTTTTAGATGTAAATCCATCTCCAAGCATAGAGGAAGTTAAGCTTGCTCTTAAAAATAATATTTGCCGCTGCACGGGATACAAAAAAATAATAGAGGCGGTTTTGAAGGCCGCCGCAATACTGCGCGAAAATGCACCTGTGCCGCAAACGATATTCACGGGTGCCGTTGGCGAAAACCTGTTTCGTGTAGACGCCCACGACAAAGCCCTCGGCGTTGCCGAATACAGCGACGATATCCAAATGCCCGGCATGCTTTTTGGTAGCGCTGTAAGAAGCGCATACCCTCGCGCGCGCGTACTATCTATAGACACAAGGGCGGCAAAGGCAGTGCCCGGCGTAAAAGCTGTTGTTACAGCCGCCGAGCTACCGGGGGCGCAAAAGGTGGGGCATCTTAAAAAAGACCAAGACGTGCTGATACCCGTAGGCGGCATCACGCATTTTCTCGGCGACGCAATAGTGTTAATTGCCGCCGAAACCCACGAGGCTTTACAAGCGGCAAAAGACGCTGTAATTGTGGAATATTGCGAGCTGCCTGCCGTGTTTTCAGCGGCAGATGCAGCCCTTGAGGGCGCACCGCTTGTACACGAAAGCGGCAATCTTTTGGCGCACGAGCAGCTAAAGCGAGGCAACGCAGACCAGCGCATTAAAGAGTCCTGCCATGTAGTAACCACCAGATACATCACGCCCCCCACCGAGCATGCGTTTTTAGAGCCGGAAACAGCCGTTGCGCTGCCTGACGGCGAGGGCATCATGGTGTATAGCGGCGACCAAGGCATTTACCAAACAAAGCGTGAATGTGCCGAGGCAACAGGCCTTGCCGAAGATAAAGTGCGTGTTATCGCCAAAATGGTTGGCGGCGGCTTTGGCGGCAAAGAGGACATGACTGTGCAGCATCACGCAAGCGTGCTTGCGTATATTACTCAAAAGCCTGTCAAGGTTTCGCTTACTCGTGCAGAAAGCATTTTAATACATCCAAAGCGTCATGGCTTTGATATGGAATTTACCACTGCATGCGACGAAAAGGGCAACCTTACCGCCATGAAAGCCACCCTTTTGGCAGACACAGGCGCAATAGCCTCTCTTGGCGGCCCTGTATTACAGCGAGCCTGTACACATGCGGCAGGGCCTTATCATTATGAAGATATAGAAATTGACGGCAAAGCATATTATACAAATAACCCACCCTGCGGCGCATTTCGCGGATTTGGCGTAACACAAAGCTGCTTTGCCACCGAATGTAATTTGAATAAGCTTGCCGAAATGGTGGGCATTTCTCCATGGGAAATACGCTACAGAAACGCCATACGCCCGGGCGAAACCTTGCCAAACGGCCAAATAGCCGACGACAGCACCGCCCTTGTGGAAACCCTCGAGGCTGTAAAGCCATATTATGACGCACACCCTAAAGCCGGCATTGCATGCGCCATGAAAAACAGCGGCCTTGGCGTTGGCATACCAGATACAGGGCGATGCCGCTTAATAGTAAAAGAAGATGGCGTGCATATTTATTCAAGCGCCGCCTGCATCGGCCAAGGCATGGGCACAGTGGCAACACAAATAGTATGCGAAACTGCCGGTCTAAAGCCGAGCGAAGTGCATTACGAGATACCCGATACAGGCCTTGCGCCAAACTCCGGCAACACCACCGCAAGCAGGCAAACAGTGTTTACAGGCGAGGCGGCGCGCAGAGCGTCCAAGGACCTTGCCGATGCCCTTAACGGCAAAAAGCTATGTGAGCTTGTGGGGCAAGAATTTTACGGAGAATATTCCTCTGTTACCGACAAATTAGGTTCCGATAAACCACACCCTGTAAGCCATGTGGCATACGGCTACGCCACGCATCTTGTAGATTTAGACGAAAACGGCTTAGTGTGCAAGGTTATTGCCGCCCACGACGTCGGCCACGCCATTAACCCTATTTCCACCGAGGGGCAAATAGAGGGCGGCGTAGTGATGAGCCTTGGCTACGCCCTTACCGAAAGCTATCCACTGGATCACGGCAAGCCTCTTGCCAAGTTTGCCACCTTGGGCTTATTCCGCGCCAACCAAACGCCTGATGTGGAGGCACTATTAATAGAAAAAAATACAGCAGAGCTTGCCCGCGGCGCAAAAGGCGTAGGCGAAATAGCGTCTATTCCCACCGCCCCCGCCGTGCAGCTTGCCTATTACAACTACGACGGCGTGTTCCGCACCGAGCTACCCTTGGCAAATACTGCTTATTCTAAAAAGAAATAAGCTTTTGTGCTGTGCAGTGCGGCTGCCCTGCAAACGCAGGCAGCCGCATTTTGCAACACTCTGTATGGGCGGTGGCTCTGCTCCGCCCCTACGGAGTGGGGAGAATACGGCAAGATTGCAAAATACCGCGGAGATTGCGAAATGCAGCCAAGCTGCAAAAACCCATGGACACAATCATATATGAATATTTAAAAAACAAAGGAGAAAAAAATTATGGCCGGAGGCAGTGTAATTTGTTGTGTTTTTTTGGCAAGTGGCCATTCCAAGCGCTTTGGGAAGGATAAGCTTTCCATACCATTTGGCGGAGTGACGCTTTCGGAGTACATTATTAATAAGCACCCTGCGGAATATTTTTTCCGTAACATTGTGGTTACTCGCAATGCAAATGCGGCTATTGCCGCCGCTACGCGCGGAATAACCGTGGTGGAAAACGACGACGACACCGACGATATTGCCAAAACTATCGCCCTTGGGCTTAAAGCAATGCCCGAAAAAACCGAGGGCTGTATGTTCTCTGTTTGCGACGCACCGTACTTTACCGCCGAAAGCATGCGGCTTTTACTTGACACCTTTATTGCCGATAAAACTCGCATCGTAGCGGCAGGCGCAAACGGGCAGCGCGCAAACCCTGTGATATTTCCAAAGGAATTATTTGCAGAGCTTGCTGCCCTTGCGCCAAACGAAAGCGGCAGCGCCGTAATATCAAGGCATATGGATTTGCTTACTATTGTAGATATCCCCGAAAATGAGCTGCGCGATATTGACCGCCCCGAAGATTTAGTGTAAACTTGTAATACATGTTTGAATAATAAATTGCAGTAAAAATTGTAGGTTATTATTCAACAGCTTTTGCCGTTTTCGATAAAACAAGTCTGTTTTTAAAAAGCTTATCTTAATGTGCGTGCTATCGCACATACAAAGTTAAAACAAGTCTGTTTTAAAGGCGCGGCGGCAGGGGATAGATAAATGTGTTGATTATATCTACGGGGGAAATAAATGCAAGATAAAAAAGAAAACGACACACTATTAAATAATAAAAACCGCAATTCTAAGATTAGAGCTTTACAATCGAGATTTTATGTTACACTTACCAAGCCAGAGGGCGAAATGCTTGACAAAATCATATCGGACAACGGTTGCGCCAATCTATCACAGCTGTGCAAAAAAATTGTCAAGGGCGAAGTTTCGCTATATTAAACTCCGATATTTTAATAGGTATGTATTGATTGAAGGTATATGCCATGATATACTGTAGCTATAAATAAATTCGCCCAAAACGAAAGAGAGGTGCTGCAAAAATGGACAATGAAACAAAAGAGATGTTACAGCTTATACTAAATAAGGTAACAACACTTGAAACAGATATGTCAGCTGTTAAACAAGAGGTGTCGGGTTTAACACAAGATATGTCAACTGTTAAGCAAGATGTGTCTGGCTTAAAACAAGATATGTCAACTGTTAAGCAAGAGGTATCAGATGTCAAGCACCTTGCAACTAAAACGGCTATTGTACAAGAAAACGAAGTTGCTAAGAAAATACAACTTGTTTATGAAAATCAAATGACTGTCATTGAGCATAATAATGAACTCAAAACATATGATAATAAAATCGAACTTCTCGAAAATGATGTATTTGCTCTTAAATATGCTTTTAAGGCTTTAAAACAGGGTTAGCCGCCAAACAAGGGGTGCTTATAAGAAGGGTGCAATAAATACATTGGATAATAACGAAAACCCACTGCGCCTTTTGCCTCAGGCAGATGCTGTGCTGCGCAGTGCGGAATGTGCGGGATTAATTGCCGAATACGGCGATGCGCTTTGCGCAATTGCCGTAAAAAATGCGCTTTGCGCCATGCGGCAAAGTATTTTAAATAATGGCTGCGCCGACACCTCTGTGCTTGGCGTAGTAAATGCAGCAGGGCTTTTACTTAAAAGCCCTGTTTCGCCTTGCCCTGTGATAAACGCCACAGGCGTTGCCCTACACACAAATTTAGGCCGCGCCCCACTTGCCGAGGAGGCGCGAACCGCCGTGCAAAACGCGTGCGGATATACGGATATTGAATACGATTTAACAAGCGGCAAGCGCGGCGAGCGCGGCAAAGAGGCAAATGCACTTTTGTGCCGCCTTACAGGCTGCGAAGCCGCCCTATGTGTAAACAACAATGCCGCCGCCTTGCTATTGGCGCTTACCGTAATGTGCGAGGGCAAAGACGTGGTAGTATCTCGTGGGGAGCTTGTGGAAATAGGCGGCAGCTTTAGAGTGTCTGATATTATGCAGCTTTGCGGCGGCAAAATACACGAAGTAGGCACTACCAACCGCACACATTTAAGCGACTATGAAAAAGCTGTTTCCAATGCAGGCGTGATATTAAAGGTGCATACCAGTAATTTTTTACAGCTGGGTTTTACCTGCGAGGCAAGCATATCACAGCTTGCGGAGCTTGCCCACCATAACCGTTTGCCTTTACTGGCAGACCTTGGCAGCGGCGCATTACTTCCCGAAAGCGAATATCCCTTTAGCGAGCCTTGCGTGCCAATGGGCGTAAAAAGCGGCGCGGACGTGTTGGTATTTAGCGGCGACAAGCTTTTGGGCGGGCCACAGTGCGGTATTATCTGCGGTAAAAAAGAATGGATAGAAAAAATGCGCACATATCCTCTTGCCCGTGCCTTGCGTATAGACAAGCTGTCTTTAGCGGCGCTTACAGCCACCTTGCGCTTATACCAAAGCCCAAAAGCCGCCAAGGAGCGTGTGCCTGTGCTGCATATGCTCTGCCAAGGCGAGGAGGAGCTTTTGCAAAAAGCCCATGCTTTAAAAAACGCCCTTGCAAAGCGCACGCAATATGAGTGCGACATCATGGCCACTATGCGCCCTGTAGGTGGCGGCTCTGTGCCGGGTGTAGAGCTTAAAAGCTACGCTGTGGCGATAAAAGCAAGAGATGCAGATGCATTTGCCGCCGCCCTACGCCTTGCAAAAACACCAATAGTTGCGATAATTCGCGATAACCGCGTGGTTATGGATATAGCATGTATGTCTTTAGAGGAAATAGAAAGTGCAGCGGAGATTATATCCGATTTAGATAATTCCGCATATTTGTAAAGCTGTAAATATAACGCATTACTGTGGATTTTTGTATTAGATTTTGCAATTTAACGTGTTTGTAACGCGGCAATGCTTTGGGCAAATTTATAATTATCCGCTGTTTATCAATAGACGCATACAAATATAAAGGGGCAATGTAATGAACGCTGTTTATATAACTGCCGGCCATATAGACCATGGCAAAACCGCCTTGGTGCGCGCCCTTACAGGCATTAACCCCGACTGCACGCCCGAAGAAAAGCGGCGCGGCATTACTATAGAGCCGGGCTTTGTGCCCTTTTGCGAGGGCGATATCTGCGGCACGATTATAGACGTACCCGGCCACGAAAAGCTACTGCGCAATATGGCGGCGGCCGCGAGCGTTGTACATGTGGCAATATTTGCCGTGGACGCAAACGAGGGCGCGATGCCGCAAACCATGGAGCATCTTGCAGTGCTTGGCATATTAGGCTGTAAACGGGGCGTAATCGCCCTTACTAAATGCGACAGAATAGGCGACGACGCCCTTTGCGCCGCTGTGGAAAATGCGAAAGCCTTTGCAAAGGGCAGCTTTCTTGAAAACGCCGCTATTATAAAAACCTCCGCCGTAACAGGGGAGGGAATAGCAGAGCTAAAGGCGGAGCTTTTGCGCCTTGGCAGCTTCGCTGTGCCGCGTGAGGTTTCTGCGCCGTTTTTTATGGCGGTAGACCGTGCTTTTACGAAAACGGGCTTTGGCGCTGTTGTTACAGGCACTGCGCTTTGCGGCAGCATTAAAAGTGGCGACGGCTTAACGCTGTATCCAAGCGATACGCAAGTTACTCTGCGCGGCATAGCCTCGGGCGGTAAAAATATATCAAGCGGCATGGGCGGCATGCGCCTTGCCCTTAATCTTGCAAAAATAAAAGCGACGGATATTCACAAGGGCGATGTCGTTTGTGCCGCAGAGCATCTGCCATTTACAAATGCCATAAGCGCAAAAGTGAGTTTTTTACAAGGCAAATCTCCTGTAGAAAGCGGCACGGAATTGCAGCTTTGCATCGGTGCAAAAGCCGTGCTTTGCCGCATTACTCTTATAGGGGAAACGGCGTTTATCAGGGCTAAAACGCCATTGTGTACAAGGGCAGGGCAAAGGTTTTTGCTGCGCAGCTTGTCGCCTGCATCAACCATTGGCGGCGGCGAAGTGCTATGCCCATTTTGCGAAAACTCGAGCCGTGCAGACACGCGCGAAAAGGCAAGAATTGCGGCATACAGCCATTCTTTAAACGAAAGCGTAATTTTTGAAATATCACGGGGCGGCAAAAGCATGAGCGCACTTAAAGCATTGTTTTTTTCGCACCCATTACAAAGGCTACAAAATGTAATTGATGCCCTTGAAGGCAGCAAAAAAATTCGCCTTGTTAAAGGCGAATATGTTTTATATGAGCGCGAATTTCAAAGCGTAAAAGCCACAAGCGAACAGCGTGTATTTGAAATATATAATGCCGCCGCCTTTACTCCGCCCAATTTTGAAGATTTGCCAGGGCTTGCCTGTTTATCCAAGGAAATATGCGTACACTGCCTTACCGCTTTATGCAAAAGCGGTAACCTTTTGCAGCTTACAGATGCTATTTATATAGATAAAAACGCCTTTGACGCAATAGTAGCTGCCGCAGTGGATATTATAAGGGAACAGGGCGGCGTAACAGTGGCTACCTTGCGCGACGCCCTTTGCCTTTCTCGCAAATACTCAAGAGCCGTGCTTGAATACTGCGATAAAGCGAATATATTTATAAATAAAAACGACATTCGCATTTTGCCGTAACGGCAATAAAAGTTATTTACAAAGAAAATTGTTTGCACAGCAATTTTACTTATTATTATCCTACGAAAAGCCCACGTCTTTGCTGTATGCAACTTGACAAAAGGTTGTTTACAAAGACAATAATAAGTCAAGTTGCTATATATGAGGGCAGATGAGTGCCGGTGTGCTCCCCGGTCTTCAAAACCGGTGCAGGCGGCTTTGCGCCGCCAAGGTAGGTTCGACTCCTATCTGCCCCCGCCACACATTCGGCAGTTAGCGAGTGCTTTAGCACGAGCTTATCCCACGCAGTGGGACGGGAAAACAAAAGCAGCTGATTTTACGCCGAATAGGCGATAAAATCGGTTGCTTTTGTTTTGACGCTGCCGAAGCGGTTCGCCGCAAATAGGCGAACATTCCTTCTAAAGACTGACCGTAAGTACCAAGGTTGCCCCGCGCAAGCGGAACATAATTTGTTAGCACTCGCTTATCCCACCCAGTGGGCAACAAATAAAACCCGTTAATTTTACGCCGAATAAGCAGTAAAATTAACGGGTTTTTAAGATTTACATGAGTAATATTATGCTTTGCACTTATAATATTCGCACGCCTTTTGCATTGCGCTTCGTTTTTTAAGACGTGGATATACACAGTGCCCATATGTAAGCTCGTGATATTTCCGCCCTGTTTTTATGTAGTGCAGCCTAAAATGCTTGCAAGCCTTGCAAATTTGTTCCTCCATACCGCTTTAACCTCTACTTAAGATGTTTATTCTACTGTTCGCCATTTGTTTTTGGCAAAATAGCAGCGAGCAAATACATGTTTTCTCATGCTTATTATAGCGATATGTTTATAGGTTTTGCAAGCCCTGCCATTATTTACATGTTTTTATCTATTCTCTCCAGTAAAACCGTTATTTCTCCGCCGCAAATCATACCCTCTTTTTGCGCCTCGGCATTTGTCATATTAAAATGCACGAGGGTAGGCATGGCGTTTTCCTTTAGCTTTTTTGCGGCTTTTATCACTTCGTACTCGGCGCTGCCACCGCCCACTGTGCCCACTATTTTATCATCTTTCATCAGCGCAAGCCTTGCGCCTGCGCCCCGTGGTGCAGAGCCTTTTTTATCCACCACCGTGGCAAGCACCTTTGCCTTGCCGCTTGCCAAGGCGTTTATCATATTGCTTTCTACAGGTGCGCCTTTTTTCCTTGCGTTCCTTACGCGAATAAGCTGTGCGGCTATGCTTACGGCTATTTCCTCCACGCTTTGTGCGCCGATATCTTCGCCGATGGGCGCGTACACTTTATCCAGCTTTTCTTCGCTATATCCGTTTTTTATCATTTCCTCGCGCACAAGGGCGTTTTTGCGGCGGCTGCCTATCATGCCCACATAGGCACTGGGCTTATTTATAATATGTTCAAGGCATAGTCGGTCGTTTAAATGGCCGCAGGTCATAATGGCAAAATACATGTTGTCGTTATAATTAATATTATCAAGGGCAACATCGAAGGGCGCACACCAAAGGGCGCGAGCTTTTTTGAAACGCATTTTATTTGCAAATTCCGCACGATCGTCCATAACGGTTACATCAAAATCCAGCTTAACCGCAAGGTTGCACACTGCTTTCGACACATGCCCCGCGCCGCAAAGCACTAACTGTGGGCGAGGAATAAACTCCTCCCGCAACACGTTGCCGAATATGCCTATCTCTCCGCTTTGAACCACGGTTTTTTCGCCTGTGGTAATGTCTGTTTCCACCGTGCGGCTTTCGCCCTTTGTAAGTGCGCTTTTAATAGCTTTATAGAATTTTTGCATCTGCGTTTACCGCCTTGCTTTTATTTGTGAAATATAATATTGCCTCAAGGGTGCCGCCTGCCACTGCAAGGGCTTTATCCGACACCGAATAACAATATTCCTTTATGCCGCGTGGATCTATATCGCCGCTTTTCATGCCCTTTGTTACAACAGTGCCCTCCGGCAACATTCCGCGCACCACGCCGCTTAGCTGTGCCGTAGTTTCTGCCTTGCCCACGCATGCCACAATATCGCCCTTTTGCACCATGTCGCCTATTTTTGCCATGGGTGTAAACGCGCCGTCTTTTCCTGCACGTATAATTCTTTCGCTTGTAAAGCCACCGATATTCCCCGGTATGCCTGTATTTGCAATAGGTGTGCCGCTTAAAATTACACGCCCCAAGGTGTGTCCGCGTTTGGTTTCCACGGCGGCGTGGCAATCTGCCCCTGCGGTAAAGCCCGGGCCTATGCCTATCACTATTGGCGCCAAGTGCATATTTGTGCCTGTGTTGTATTTTGCCAAAACTGCGTCTATAAACACATCTGGGCAAAGCTCTTTGGCTATTTCTGCCGCCTCGCCCACTATTACGGCTATCTTGTTTTGTTTAAGACATTCTTTTGCGCCATTGCAGTCATTCACCCTTTCGGCTGTAACGCCCTCTACCACTTGGGTGCCTTTATAAACTGCGGTGGAAAACGCCACGGTGCATCGCACTGTAGTGGGCTTTTCGATATCCGTCATTACTATATTAAACCCGCAATTAAACAGGCGATACGCAATGCCTGAGGCAATATCTCCTGCGCCTTTTATTAAAACTACCATGTTTTACCTTCTTTCAGTGATACTACAAATACCTTTGTAAAGCCATATTCGCAAAGCACGGCTTTTACCTCGGCGCCCTTTGCCGCCATTTCCTCGTCGTCTGCCTGGTTTAGCACAAAGGCAGGGGAATATCGCCCATAACCGTATGCCAAAATGCGCCCAAGCATGTCTGCGGTAAGGGGCGTTTGCTGCCCTTTAAAGCCGCATGCCGCCATGGCAAGGGGCCAGCGATGGCACACCTCGCACAAGGGCTGCCCCAATGCCGACAGCCCTGCCACAACAAAAACGTCGGTGGTATGGGGCAGTAGCACAGGCTCGTCTTTACTTGGAAACTTTACGGGCAAGGTGTGTGCGCCGTCTGCCTCGGATATTACGACATCTGCCGTTTCAAGGAGAAAATCCAACATATCGTCTTGGGGAGCCTCCAGCTTATCGTCTGCACCGGGGGTGCCTGCAAGCACTATTTTGCCCCCTGTAAAGCATGTTTCCGCAAGGCAGGTATCGTCGTTTATAATAAGGGCAAGCCCCTCGCGCTCTGCAGGGCGCATGATATGTGTGGTGGTAAGGGCGGCGGTGCGCACGCCGCGCGCGTGGAATGCATCGCATAATTTATAAAGCAAGGTGGTTTTGCCACCTGAGCCTACCAGCGCAACAACATGCCGTTTATCATCGCAAAGCCCCAGCAAATTTAATAAATCCATGTGTTTTCCTCCCTTGGTTGATAGAATAAAAATACAACATAGCCATATTTCCGCAATTTTGGGCAAAATAAGAAAAGCTTATCGGTACGGCTTTCGCAAATGCCATGCAAATGCTCAGCTTTCGGTTTACTATACGCACATTATATCAAACTTTTCAAGTAATAGCATTAGAAAAATGATTTTTCTTGCACTTTTAAGTATTTTTTCGTATTATATATACAGTACAAAACAAAAGGAGGCGTTATTATGGACGAGATGCGTCTTACAAAGCTTTCTCACAGCGCAGGCTGAGCAGCCAAGCTTGGCCCGGACGCACTTGCACAGGTTCTGTGTAAGCTGCCGCCCATGCAGCACCCCGATTTATTGGTGGGGTTTGATACAAGCGACGACGCCTGTGTGTATCGCATAAGCGAAAATGAAGCGATAGTGCAGACTGTAGATTTTTTCCCTCCCGTAGTGGACGACGCGTTTACCTATGGGCAGATAGCCGCGGCAAACGCTCTTAGCGATGTGTACGCCATGGGCGGCACGCCGTTTTTGGCAATGAATTTGCTATGTATTCCTGCCACGCTTTCGCCGGAAATTATCCGCGAGATAATGGCAGGGGGCTACGACAAGGTTATAGAAGCAGGTGCCGTGATAGCCGGCGGACACACCATTCGCGACGACGAGCCTAAATACGGCCTTTGCGTAACAGGCCGTGTGCATCCCGACAAAATATTTGAAAATAAAGGCGCAATGCCCGGTGACGCGCTGATATTAACAAAGGCTATCGGCACAGGCATATTAACCTCCGCGCGCAAATGCGACGTGATTACCGCCGACGACTTAATGCCTGCTGTGGAAAGCATGTGCATGCTGAATAAGGCCGCCGCCGAAACCGCCTCGCATTTTACCGTACATGCCTGCACGGATATTACAGGCTTTGGGCTATTGGGGCACAGCTTTGAAATGGCAGATGCCAGCGGCTGCACAATACGCCTTAATTCCTGCGCAATACCCCTTTTGCCCCTTGCAAAGCAAATGGCACAAGAGGGCGTTTTGCCCGGCGGCGCATATTCTAACCAAAAGTTTTTGCAGGATAAGGTGCAGTACCAAGATAGCGCAACTCAGGTGCTGCGCGACCTAGCCCACGATCCACAAACCTCGGGCGGGCTATTGCTTGCGGTACCTCAAGGGGAGGCAGAGGGGCTTTTAGCGGAGCTTTTGCCCCATTGCCCTAACGCCGCCATAATCGGCTTTGCCGAAGAAAAGGGCGAATATGCCCTTGTGCTTGAATAAAAAGCAAAGGCTTTATTGTTTGCCTTGGTAATTGTTTTGTGAAGTAGGTTTAATCTTTGTCTTGGCAATTGTTTTGCAAAGTAGGTTTATTCTTTACCTTGGCAATCGCTTTGCAAAGCAGCTTTATTCTTTACCTCGGAAATCGTTTTGCAAAGTAGATTTATTCTTTATCTCGCAATCGCTTTGTAAAGCAGCTTTAATTTTAATTTGCAAAAAGCACCCTCCGTTTTGGCGATAAGCCTTTTCGGTGGGTGCTTATTTACATTATACTCCGCTGTCTATATAGCTATAAAGTGTATATTTTGAAATGCCGAAATATTTCGACACCTTGTCGCCGCTTTTAGTGATTAAAAATGCGCCTGCTTTATTTAAAAATTGTATGGCGCGTATTTTGTCGTCTTTGCCCATAAGCGCTACGGGCTTGCCCACAAGGGCTACGGAATTATCTATAAGCTCGTCTAAAAGCTCTGCCACGCTTTGCACAATGCGCTCAGGCTCCTCCTTGTCGTTTTGCGCCTCGGTGGATATCAGCGCCTCGATACCGCTTTTGGCTATCAGCATGCCTGTAATATCGTAGTTAATAGCAAAAATATATTGCGCCTTGCCGCCTTCGTCCCTTATAAACATTGTACTGGATTTTAATATTTTACCGTCCCGTGTTTTAGTAAGATAGGCAAGATGATCCATCTGCCTGCCTTCCTGCTGCATTGCCTCAAGCACGACATGTGACGGCCCATCGCCGATTTTACGGCTGGTTACATTACCGTTTTCTATGGCTACTATAGAGCTTTCTATATCGTTGTCGCTTAACGAATGTACTACCACCTCACAGCTTGGGCCAAACTGCCTTGCCACGCCCACCGCAAGCTGCTTTAGCATTTCCAGTGTTTGCTGACCTTGCATAAAATCACCTACCTTATTTCATACTCTTATTGTATCATAATAAACAAAAAAATCAACAAATATTTAGGCAAACAAATATTTTTTAGGCAAACTGTCATCTAAGTGTTGCTTTTTAGTATTTCGGGTGTTATCATAATGATAAAGAAATAGTAAGCTGTGGCGGCATAGGTGTACCGATGCCAAAACATGCGGCAGCTTATAGTGGCTTTCCTTGTGATATATAATGTTTTAAAGCTTGTGAAAGTTGCGGCCCCTTGCAGGGCAATTTTATGCGCCGACCAAAGGCGATGAGCAGTGGCACTGTGTGCGCACATTGCTATTGTAAAACCCCGTTCCACACAATTTAATTTTTACTGGCAGCTGTAACGTAGTGCTACGCGCACGGGCTTTTTTTAAAACCGCCTTACTTTGCTGCCTACAGCGGTAAGGTGCTATAAGCTTTTTGCTTATTGCGCTTTTTTTGTTATCAAAAATATTAATTATATGGAGGCACTTATGTTACTTATCGGAAACGGAACTCTTGTTACCCGCGGCGAAAAAATGCAGGTAATACAAAATGGCTGTGTAGCCGCCGAAAATGGCGTGATTACACAAATTGGCAATACCGCCGCACTGCGCGCACAATATCCAAGCGCGGAATTTATCGACGCTTTGGGCGGCGTAATTATGCCGGGGCTTATTAACGCACACGGCCATATCTACAGCGCATTTGCCCGCGGCCTTTCCATTAACGGGTATTCTCCGAAGAATTTCCTCGACATTTTGGACGGCCAGTGGTGGACTATCGACCGCAAGCTTACCTTGCCGGATACACGCATGAGCGCAATGGCAACCTATCTCGACTGCATTAAAAACGGCGTTACCACTATGTTTGACCACCATGCGTCTTACGGTGGCATAGAGGGCAGCCTTTTTGCCATTGCAGATGCCGCAAAGCAAATGGGCGTGCGCACCAATTTATGCTATGAAGTATCCGACCGTGACGGCGAGGACAAAATGCGCGCCGCCGTGCGCGAAAACGCCGACTTTATCGCCTATGCCGCCAAAGACGATACCGACATGGTAAAGGCAATGATGGGCATGCACGCAAGCTTTACGCTATCTGATAAAAGCCTTGCTTTGTGCAGAGAAAACACACCCGAGGGAACAGGCTTTCATATCCACGTTGCCGAGGGCATGGACGACGTATACGACAGCCTTGCCAAATACAACAAGCGCGTAATTAACCGCCTATTCGACAACGATATCTTAGGCGATAAAACCATTTGCGGCCACTGCATACATATTAACGGCATAGAAATGGATATTTTAAAGCAAACAAACACCGCCGTTGTGCATAACCCGGAATCCAATATGGGCAACGCCGTGGGCTGCCCCCCAACCTTGGACATGATGCATCGCGGCATCTTGGTGGGCCTTGGCACAGACGGCTACACCAACGACATGTACGAGTCGCTGAAGGTTGCCAATATTCTGCATAAGCACAACCTTTGCGATCCAACTGTGGCATGGGGCGAAGTGCCTGAAATGCTATTCCGCGGTAACGCAAAGCTTGGCGCGCGCTATTTTGAGCATACGCTTGGCGAGCTTTCAGTGGGTGCGGCAGCGGATATCATAGTGTCGGATTATAAGCCCCTTACACCTATGACGGCAGACAATATCGGCGGCCATTCGCTGTTTGGCTTATCGGGGCGCAGCATCACCACCACCGTTATAAACGGCAAGGTGCGCATGAAAGACCGCGAGCTTGTGGGCATAGACGAAGAACGCCTAATGGCAAAATCTCGCGAGCAAGCAGCCGATTTATGGAGCCGCATTAACGCATAATTAAAGCCCCTTATGGGCTATAGGAGGAAATATAATGAGCGACAGAATGACACCGATTCCCTTTGGCAAAATGATGGACTGGGTGCTTTGCGAATACGCCAAAAGCAAAACCGTCTTTGGCGTATCTAAGCTGTATAAGGCAGATGCCAATGCACCGAAATTGTCTTTATTCGGCGAAAGCATAGAGCTGCCCTTTGGCCCTGCGGCAGGCCCGCACACTCAGCTTGCACAAAATATTATCGCCGCATATTCCGCAGGCAGCCGCTTTTTTGAGCTGAAAACAGTGCAGACACTGGACGGTGAAGATTTGCCCGTGGCAAAGCCTTGCATAAACGCGGCAGACGAATGTTACAACGTGGAATGGTCCACGGAGCTTTGGGTGCCTGACGCATACAATGAATATGTAAAAGCATGGTTTGCGCTAAAGCTGATAAGCCGCGAATTATCCCTGGGCGCAGAGGACGGTTTTATATTTAACATGAGCGTCGGCTACGACCTTGAGGGTATCCGCTCTGCCAAAATAGACGCCTTTATCGAAGGGCTTAAAAACGCAGAAACAAGCGATATTTGGCAAGAATGTAAAGCATGGGCAATGGATAATCTTAGCCGCTTTAAGCATGTGGACAAGGCATTTGTTGAGGGCATCAGCCCCATGGTATGCCGCAGCGCCACCCTTTCCACCTTGCACGGCTGCCCGCCCGACGAGATAGAGCGCATTGCAAGCTATCTTCTTCGCGAAAAAGGCGTAAATACATTTATTAAATGCAACCCAACCTTGCTTGGATATAGCGCCGCGCGTAAAACTTTAGACGCTCTTGGCTACGATTATATCGTGTTTGACGAGCATCATTTTAACGAAGATTTGCAGTTTGCAGACGCTGTTCCTATGCTTAAACGCCTACAGGCACTTGCCGATGCCAAGGATCTTTCCTTTGGTGTAAAGCTTACAAATACATTCCCTGTGGATATCGCCGCAAAGGAGCTACCGGGAAACGAGATGTACATGTCCGGCCGCAGCCTGTTTGCTCTTTCGCTGCAAGTGGCGCAAAAGCTTACTGCCGCATTTGACGGCAAATTGCGCATGTCCTTTTCAGGGGGCGCGGATATACATAATATCGCAGATTTGTACGCCACAGGCATTTGGCCTATCACTCTTGCCACCACCTTGCTAAAGCCGGGCGGTTATAACCGCCTTGCGCAAATAGCCGAGGCTCTTGCCGAAAAAGGCGCATGCGAATTTGTCGGCGTAAATGGCGATGCTGTAGATGCGCTTTTAGCGGGCGTATACAAAGACAGCTATTATAAAAAGCCCATTAAGCCACTGCCTGTGCGCAAAAGCGGCGGCGCAGTGCCGCTGGTAGACTGCTTTACAGCACCTTGCCGCGGCGGCTGCCCCATAAAGCAGGATATCCCTGCATACCTTGGCCTTGTGGACGAGGGGCGATATCAAGACGCACTTAATGTTATTTTAGAGCGCAATCCACTGCCGTTTATCACAGGCACTATTTGCGCCCACCCATGTATGAGCAAATGCTCACGCGCATTTTACGACGACAGCGTTAATATTCGTGCCGCTAAGCTAAAAGCCGCAGAAACCGCCTTCGACACCGTGTTGCCTACACTTGCACCTATGGCAAAAACCGGCAAGCGCGTTGCTGTTATCGGCGGCGGCCCTGCCGGCATGGCGGCGGCGTTCTTCCTTGCCCGTGACGGCGCAAGCGTAACTATATTTGAAAAACGCGCGTCGCTTGGCGGCATTGTGCGCCATGTAATACCAAGCTTTCGCATTGCAGATTGCGCCATTGACAACGACGTTGCCATATTAAATAAAATGGGCGTAAAAATAGAGCTTAACAGCGAAGTGAAAAGCCTGAATGATGTACAGGGCTTTGACGCGGTAATGCTTTGCACAGGCGCATGGCTAAACGGCGGCTTTAAGCTTGAAGGGGCAAACGCAATAGACGCAGTGGAGTTTTTGGAAAGCTGCAAAGCAAAGAATTTTGCCCTTGATTTAGGCGAAAACGTAGTGATTATTGGCGGCGGCAACACCGCAATGGACGCAAGCCGCGCCGCAAAGCGTGTGCCTGGCGTAAAAAATGTGCGCCTTGTATATCGCCGTGATAAGCGCAATATGCCTGCCGACGAAGAAGAATTGCAGCTTGCCATAGACGACGGCGTGGAATTTTGCGAGCTTTTAAGCCCTGTTAAGCAAAACGGCGCAGCGCTTGTATGCGAAAAAATGCGTCTTGGCGATAGGGACGCAAGCGGCAGACGCTCCCCCGAAGCCACAGGCGAATATGTGGAAATTGCCGCTAATACGGTAGTTGCCGCCGTTGGCGAAAAGGTAGACAGCGCACTTTATGCGGCGTTTAACCTACAGCTAACCGAAAAGCGCATGGCGTCGGTAAACGGCGAAAGCATGCAAGCTGTGCTTAGCAATAATATTTATGTTTTGGGCGACGCAAGGCGCGGCCCTGCCACCGTGGTAGAGGCTATTGCAGACGCTGCCGCCGCCGCAAAGCACATTATGCACAGCTCCTTCGACAAGTATGCAATGCTTAATATCAGCCAAAACCCGAAGGCAGCCTTTGAGAAAAAGGGTGTGCTTGAAACAGGCAAATGCCTAGAGTGCGCCACCGTGTGCGAAAACTGCACAGATGTATGCCCCAACCGCGCAAACGTAGCCATTGCCGTACAGGGCAGCAAAATGCCTCAGATATTGCATGTGGACGGCATGTGCAACGAGTGCGGCAACTGCGAAACCTTCTGCCCCTATGAGAGCCGCCCATATAAAGACAAGTTTACTTTATACTGGACAGAGCAAGACTTTGCAAACAGCGAAAACAGCGGCTTTGCCGTGCTGGACGGAAACGAAATGCTATGCCTTGTGCGCCTTAACGGCAATGTGGGCAAATATCGTGTAAGCGACGCCAATTGCGGCTTACCTGCCGATATCTGCGCAATGATTATTTCCGCATGGGAAAACTATCCGCATTTATTTTGTAAATAATTAATAATAGGCAAGCGTTAGTATTTATTGCATCTCGATAATGTTGAGATGCAATAAATGCCGCGCTTGCCTATAAAGCAACTTACTTGTGATAGATAGTGTATTAAAGGTTGTAAACGTTGCTATATACCCTCGCGGGGCGATTTTATGCGCCAACCATAGGCTGATGCGCAATATAGCATTTTTACAAATGCTATATACTAAAAAGGGGGAACCGAAGAATGGCAAATTTAATTAAAAATGGCACAGTGATTACCGAAAACGGCGAAGAAAAGCTTGATATACTTATGGAAAACGGTAAAATTGCCGCAATGTCACCGCAAATAAGCGGCGAGGGGCATAGCGTTTATGATGCCGCAGGCTGTATTGTATTCCCCGGATTTATAGACGCACACACACATCTCGACATGGATAACGGCGTTACCGTTACCGCCGATAATTTTGATAGCGGCACAGCCGCCGCCCTATGCGGAGGCACCACCACGCTTTTGGATTTCGCCACACAAAACAAGGGCGAAACCTTGCATGAGGCACTGACAAATTGGCATAAAAAAGCAGACGGCAATTGCAACTGCAATTACGGCTTTCACATGGCTATAACAGATTGGAACGAAAATGTTGCCGCCGAAATACCCGAGCTTTGCGAAATGGGCGTAACCAGCTTTAAGCTGTATATGGCATATGACGCCCTGCGCCTTAGCGACGCCGCAATTTACGAGGTGCTATGCGCAGTGGGCAAAAACCACGGCATAGTTGGCGTACACTGCGAAAACGGCGACCTTGTAAATGAGCTGATTAAAAAAGAGCTTTCCCTTGGGCACAATGGCATAAGCGCCCACCCAATATCTAGGCCCGACTACGTGGAAGCAGAGGCAATAACGAGATATTGCGCCATTGCGAAAGCCGCAAACACGCCCATACATATTGTGCATTTAAGCACAGAGCAAGGCATGTTAGCCGCCCGAAATGCAAGGAAAAACGGGCAGAAAATATATATTGAGGGCTGCCCTCAATATTTTACACTGGACGACAGCCTATATCTCTTGCCGGGCTTTGAGGGGGCAAAATATGTATGCTCGCCGCCACTTCGCGGCAAAAGCGACGTAAAAGCACTGTGGCTGGCACTGACAAACGGCGAAATAAACAGCATATCCACCGACCATTGCTCTTTTAATTTTGCCACACAAAAGAGCCTTGGCAAGGATAATTTCAGCAAAATACCAAACGGCATGCCCGGCATTGAGCATCGCGGCGCGGTAATGCTGTCTGCCGCATTGGAAAGAGGCATACCATATTCCCAAATGGCAAAGCTATTATCTGGCAATGCCGCAAGGCTTTTTGGGCTTTATGCCTCTAAAGGCTCTATCGCCATCGGCAAAGATGCCGACATTACAGTGTGGAACCCCAACGAGGATTTTACCATTACCGCCGCAGAAATGCACCAAAATGTAGACTACACCCCATACGAGGGCATGCATCTGCGTGGGCGCATTAAAGGCGTGTTTTTATCGGGCGAATTATGCAGCGATAGCGGAAATTTGCTAAAGCCAAAGCAAGGCTATTTTACCTCTCGTGAGGTAAGCGAGTATTTTTAATGAGCAATTCGACAGCCTTGTTTATTAAAAAGCTTATCCTATGTGCGTGCTATCGCACATGCACAATTCAAACTGTTATGACAGTTTGAAAAGCAAGGCTAAACCCTTGTTTATCAAATATCAAATAATATTAAAACCCTCTTGCCGCAATTTGCTTGGCAAGAGGGTTTTCTGATTTATTCGGCTTGTTTCAAAGCCCAAACGCCCATGACGCAAAAGCTATTCTTCGTTTAAATAGCTTACTGCCAAAAGTGCCATGGCTCTGGTGCATAGCTTAATATAAGCTTCGTCGGGGCAAAACTCGGGGCTATGGGTTGGCGCGCCCTCGCCCACGCCTACCATGATAAAGCAAGAGGGCACTTTTTGCGAATAAAAGCCAAAATCCTCGGCGATAAGCCCCGGGCAAGCACCTGTTTTTAAATAGGGCGAGGGAATATCGCCGCTATTGATATCGGCATACAGCTTTTTGGCGTTTGTTTCGATAACCTTTGATGCAAATGCGCTAAGCTCCTTGTTGTTATAAACCGAAACATATCCCTCTTTTAAAATTACATCTGCGCTGCCGCCCATTGCCTCGGAAATGCCTTTTGCCATGTCTTGCACCTTGGTGATAATGGTTTTTCTTGCATCTGACGTAAGGCTGCGCAGCATACACGCCATTTCTGCTTTATCGGCAATTACATTTGCCGCTGTGCCTGCGCGGATAATACCCACATTCAGCGTGGCACTGCAAAGGGGCGAAAGGCTTTTAGAGGATATGGAATTTAGCGCCACAAGAATATGTGCGGCTATATTTATGGCGTCCACTCCGTCTTGTGGGGCGGAGGAATGTGCGGATTTACCGTGAACAATTATGCCCATTCCGTCGGAATAAGCCGTTACATTTTCGTCTGCAATTGTAAAAAGCCCTTTTGCGTGGGGAAAAACATGCATTGCCATGCATGCGTTTGGAGCAGGGTTTTCCAAAAGCCCTGCCTCTATCATTTTGCGGCCGCCGCCTCCGTTTTCTTCCGCAGGCTGAAACACAAGCTTTACCTTGCCGCGCCAACCATTAACAGTGCTTTTCAAGATTTCTGCCACGGTAAGCAAATTTGCCGTGTGTATGTCGTGGCCGCAAGCGTGCATTACATCTTTATTTTTGGAACTATATTCAGTGCCCGTTGCTTCGTTTATGGGCAAAGCGTCCATATCTGCCCTTAAAAGCAATAGCTTGCCGGCCTTGCCGCTATCTATGGTTGCCACAATGCCAGGCTCTACCTCGCTTTTCTCGTATGGAATATCCATGCGCGCAAGCTCGCTGCACACAAGACGGCTTGTTTCAAATTCCTTAAAGGAAAGCTCCGGATTTTGATGTATGGTGCGCCTTATTGAAAGCTCGTGAGGCTCTAGTGCGTTTGAAAGCTCTATTATTTTATCTATGATATCCATGGCTTTATCTCCTTTTGCGGTATTAGTACCCTGTAACTGTGCCGAGCAATATAAACAGCGACATTACCACAAACAATATGGCATGCAGCGGAACTGCAAATTTGTACCACTGCTTAAGGGAGGTTTTGGAAAGTGCCAAGCACGCCATTAAATTAACGCTTGTGGGCGCAAGCAAATTGGTAAAGCCGTCGCCAAATTGCAACGTAAGCACTGCCATCTGGCGCGAAACTCCCACAACGTCGGAAAGCGGTGCCATAATCGGCATCATCACAGCCGTTTGCCCTGAGCCTGAATTTATGAATATATTCACAATTGCATTTACTATAAACATGCCTACAGCCGCCGCATAATGGCTTAGCGCGCCAAGTGGTATTGATATGTAGTAAACGATAGAATCCAGTATGCCGGAATTATTCAGTATCACGGTAACGCCGCCAATAATTATCATAAACACAATTGTTGCGCTCATGCCTTGCACGCCCTTGACGAAGTGTTTCATGGTGGTGTTTAAATCGTATTTTGCGGCAAAGCCTGCCAAAAGAGCCATGGGGAACATTATTGAACCTACGTCCAAAATATCAAAGCGAAAAATAGGTGCGCCAATGGCAATAAACGCAAAGGAGCCAAAAAATATAAGCAGAACCAATATTTCTCTGTGCGTCATTTTTTTGCCAAGCCATTCGCTTTCACAAGAGCCACTCTCTATTTCTTCCTTTGCCAAATCTGCACTGCGCACAGGATCTTTTTGGCAGCGGCGCATATACCATATTAAATATGCCGATACAATTATAAGGTTTACTATGGTAACGGCAAGGCGCAAGGGCGCGCCCGAATAAGGCTCCAGCCCTGCAATCTGCTGGCCTATCAGCGTGGTAAGCGGGTTTATGGGCGAGGACATAAAGCCCGTGTAAGAGCCGCAGATAATAAGCCCCACTGCAAAGCCCCTGTCCACCTTTAGCTGCTTTGCCAGCGCCATGCCAAGGGGGATAAACAGCACCACGCTGGAAATCATAGAGCCAAGCGCGCCTAAAAACCCCATGGTGAAAATGAAAATAGGTATGATAAAATAAATGCTTTTGGTGGACTTGGTAATAAGATTATTAAGGCAATGGTCTATGGCGCCTGTGCTGTTTACAACGCCCATAAAGCCGCCTATAATCATAATGGCGATAAATAATTTGCCAAAGGAATTATACGCCGCCTCGCCAATGCCGCGTATAACGTCAAATGGGCTGAGAATGATTTTTTCTGTTACGGCGTAGCTGCCTGCAACGGCAATATTGCCCTCGCGCTGATATGCCCCTGAGGGGATAATGAACGACAGCCCGTATATTATTACAATTACTATTAATATAATGCCGAATAAGCTCATGCCTTTTTTGTCTTTTTGCAAAGATTTTTTGTCGTTTTTCATCAGCTTTTCTCCTTATCGGTTTTTTGGCAAGCGCAAACCAAGGCGTTAAATATTGCCTGTTGGTCATCGCGTGTGGCGGAAAGATGCTCAGGGTGCCACTGAGTGCCTATGCAAAAGGGATAATCTGCAAGCTCTGCCGCCTCTATTATGCCGGCAGGGCTTTTTGCCGCAATGCTTAGCCTTGGGGCAAGGGCGTTTATCGCTTGATGATGTATGGAATTTACGTTCATTTTTTCCATGGACGTAATTTTATAAAGGGCGGAAGCCCTCGCCAATTCCACACTGTGGGTATATGTGCCGCGATGCTTAAAATCCACATGGTTTTCCGCCTTAACCTCGGGCATAGTGTTGATATCCTGATACAGCGTGCCGCCTAAGGCAACGTTTAAAAGCTGCAAGCCTCTGCAAATGCAAAGTATGGGCTTTTCTTTTTCAAGTGCCAGCTTTAAGAGGGGCAGCTCCATTTCGTCGCGCTCGGGGCAAAGCTTTTCGCAAAGGGGCGTCTTTTCTTCGCCGTACAGTATGGGGTTTACATCTGCTCCGCCGGGGAAAACAAAGCCGTCCAGCTCCGCACCGTATTCCGCCAGCTTTGCGCTGTCGCTTGTCCACGGCAGCCATACGGGTATTGCCCCTGCGCGGCGCAGGCTGTTGGTGTATTTAGATTTCATGTACATGCGCAAAATGCCTTTGCCGAGATATATAAGCCCAATTCGTGGTTTATTCGTCATTGCCTAAAAGCTCGCTTTCGTCAGTTTATTGCAGCTGAGATATTAATATATCCAGTGCTTTATTAAGTACACTGCGTGGTGCCGCCACATTTATGCGCACATGGTTATCCCCGTCGCGCACAAATTCGTTATCATATTCTATAAAAAGCCCCGCCTTGGATATTCGCTCGTTTAGCTGCTGTGTGTTAAGGCCAAATGCCGAAACATCTATCCACCCAAGATAAGTGCCCTCTGGTATTCTGAATTTAGCCCTTGGCAGCTCCTCTTTAATGCGTTTTTCCATTAGGCGGAAATTGTCGTCCAGATATAGCTTTAGCTCCTCTACATAATCCTCACATTCGTTATACGCCGCCATGCATGCGTCTATAGAAAGAGGGTTCGGGTTGCCACAGGCGGAGGATATCATCCAATTGAAAACCATTTGCTCGTCCTCTATAATAATATTGGCAAGCTGATTTCCCGCAAGGTTAAAGGTTTTACTTGGGGCAGTGAAGGTGATGATGCGCTTATCGTGGGGATAAAGCGTGGCAAGGGGAATGTGCTTTTGCCCACAGCGGATAAGGTCGCTATGTATTTCGTCCGACACTATTGTTACATTGTTTGCAAAGCATATTTCTGCCGCGCGGCGCAGCTCGTCCTCTTTCCATACTCTGCCGCTTGGGTTATGTGGGCTGCACAGAAACATCAAGGTACAGGCAGGATCCTTGGCTTTTTCTTCCATATCGTCATAGTCCATGGTATAGTATCCGTCTGTATTTATCAGCTTGCTGTATAAAGGTGTGCGGCCATATTTTAGAATGGCGTCGTTAAATGGGTGATAGGCAGGGGTATGTAATATTATTTTGTCGCCGGGCGAAGTAAGCTTTTCTACCGATACATTCATGGCGGCGATAACTCCGCTTGAGTAAACAATGTTTTCGCGCTTAAATTCCCAGCCGTGGCGGCGGCGCATCCAGTTTATCACCGCCATGTAATATTCGTTATCCAAAGGCATGCTATAGCCTAAAATGCGCTTATCGAGCCGCGCTTTCATTGCGTCTAGCACCGGCTGTGGACAGGCAAAGTCCATATCTGCAATCCACATGGGTATGCAGTTTGGCGGCAGCAATGGGTTGAGAATAGGGCAGCCGTCGTATTTGACGCTGTTTGTGTTATGCCTGTCGATAATTTCATCAAAATTGTATTTCACTATAATACCTCCCGTTTATTTATGGCGGCAACGCTTTTAGTGCCGCCGCATCAAATGATTTATTATTTTATATCTGCGCTTATTCAGTGTCTATTATTGTAGGGACGGATAATATCCGCCTCTATATGCTATCTTATAGCCGCGCTTATTGGGCGTCTATTATAGCGTCTTTATTTGCGCCAAAAAACATTTGCTCCCATAAGCCCTCTTGCACGGCAATGGATATTTCGCCGTTATTGCTGTGGGTAACGGTAACATTGCCCTCTGTGCGTGTATAGGTGGGGTTTACGCCCACAAGCTTTAGCAGCTTTACCGCAAAGGGCTTAAAGCTGCTTAAAAGCGTGCCGCTTGCAATGTCGCGTATTCTGTCGAACTGAATGGTGTAAAACTCCGTTTCGGAAATGGGCTGTTTATAAAAAAGCTCGTTGTCCATAAACTTCCCTGTTACGGGGTGCGTTACTGTTTTGTTGCGCGTGATTTTGGTAAGGGACTGCTTGTCGGAAATAATTTTGCCGTCCTTCGCCAAAAAGAAAATAGGGAACCGTTTGTAGCCGTACTTTTTTCCCGCGATAATATCACAGGCGATAACGGTGTAATCGCCCACTTTCGCGCGGCCCCAATACCAGTGGTTCATTAGCTTTTGCATGCCGATATTGCCCCAGTTGTGGTCGTGATAGCCTGTGCCACTAAGGCTTTGGCTTTTGCCGTCTACGGTAAGCGCGGCGTCCACTGTGCAAGAGGGCTGTGCCACCAGCCACGCAAAAAAATGTTCGTCGTTGTCGCCAAAGAATATTTCGCCTGTGTCGGGGCGCCACATGGGCAAGGTGGCTGTCATTTTTGCGTGGTAGCACACATTGTCATGCTCGAAATGCAAGGTGTAAAAGCCGCCCTCGTCTATAAGATAGCTTTGCCCTATTTTAACCGTGCATTTTTCTTTATCGGCGTTTATCAGCTTGCCCTCGTCCTCTTGAAACTCGCGTATAAGCTTAGTTTGGTCAGGAAAGGTGATGCTGATATTTACAGTGGGGTGCGCCGCACCTTGCACATCAAAATGGTTTTTAGTGTAAAAAACCACAACGATTTTTGTTTTGTCTGTAAATTCTGCGTCGCAGTACCACCATTCGTAGCTGCCCTGTGCGCCGCCGGTGCGCATGCCGTCCTCTTTTGGCAGAACAATGTCGCGCTTTATACCCAGCTTTTCAAAGTCCTTATCAAGCGCCCCATGCCTTGCCCTTAAATAAGATGTTCCCACTTACAAAACCTCCTGTCAAATTTAATTTCTACCATTTTATAGCAACTTAACTTATTATTGTCCCTGTACTCGAGCCTTTTGCCAAGTTGCATACAGCAAAGATGAGGGCTTTAGTAGGGCAATCAAAAGTAAAATTGCTGTAATAGCATATCTTTATTATTTACAGTATCGCCTTTTATTGTTTATCGCGGTTTAATTATAAAATAGCTTTAGCTTTGTTCTGCTAAATATGTTTCAATATTACATAGCACCTTTTCGCTTAAACGCACAAATGCCTGTGCTGAGCGCCCAGAGGAAACGTTCATGCAGTTCACATGTGGGTTTTTAAGCAGCTTGCCAACCTCGTCGCCAAGAGCCGCCGCAGTGTCGCAGAAAAATTCGTTATCGCCGTGGCTTAGCCATTTGGCAAGAGCCTCTATGTCGTGAGAGGGGCCTATTGAAGTATTAAACATTATTTTATGGTTGCCAAAGGCTTCAAATTCCTTGTCGTGCATCAATATTACATTTTTATTAAGGCAGGTGCAAAGAACATCTACGGTTTTAAGCATATCCTCAAGTGGCAAATATTTAATGCTTTCTTTTTCTGCGTCCTCCTTGCGTGTGCGGCTGTAATAATAAATATCCGTGCCAAACGCCTTTAAGCCATTTGCAATAAGCCTGCCTGAGGTGCCCATGCCCAAGATGCCCACCTTTAAATCTGTAAGCTCTTGCGGCAGTGGCTGCCACTGCTTGCCGCCAAAGCCATGCAGATATCGTATCAGCTCGCTTAGCACATATTCCACTACGCCCTCGTCGCCGTAATCTCTGATGCCCTTTACAACGATGCCTTTTTCATGGGCGGCGGGGATATCCACATTCGCGCTTTCAGGCGAATAAAGGCTACAGCACATGCCGATATATTTAATATTTGGGCATGCATCAAGCACCTCTTTATCTATGCGGCTTGTATAGCTTAAAAGCACCGCATCTGCCTGTGCAATACGGCGGATTATCTCCCCATTATCAGTAGGGATATCGCTATATAGCACCACGCTTTGTGCAAAAGCGGAAAGCTTTTCTTCCGCGGATTTTATAAGGCTTATTGGCTCTATTGCCACTAATTTTTCAAACATAATATTTCCTTTCTAAAACACAATGGGGGACACGGCGTTTTGCAGCGCCGCCACCACGCTCCATGCGGCAACTGCGCTTGTGCGCGAATAAATATTCAGCTCTGTGCGCACCTCGTCGCCTTGTATTTCTATCTTGTATTCGTCGCCGCTAAAGCCGGGAACAGCGTCTATATTCATCACGGTTTTTTGCACACCTGCGCTTGCAAGAGCCGTTGCCACCGCCACATTTACCTTGGTGGGCAAAATGGCGATTGCGTCTTTTACTGTGCCGCCGAATACGCGGCAGGGCGCGTTAACATTATGTAATTCTTCTGTATCAAGTGGCGTACCATAAAGGGAATGTGGGGATTTTTGCGCTTTAATGCTTGCGGTAATGGGGCTCATTAAAGCGGCTGTGCGCAAAATGTCAAAGCCGCCCACGGCACCGCTTGCAATATATACACGGGTGCTGCTTTGCGCCGCAGTTTCCTTAATTTTCTCATAAAAAGCCTCGTCTGCAAAAGCACCTATAGAAAGCACCACAAGGCTAGAGCCGCCATTTAGCACCGCCTCGCCGTAGCTTTGCACTGCTTTTATAGATGCCGCCTCGGCGGTAAAATCCGGCTTTTGCGCCATTAGTTCTTCCACGCTTTCGCACGCCTTGCAGCCATGGCTTGCGGCAAACGCCTTTGTGCGCTCGCTGCTTTTGGAAAACGCACCCACTAATTCAAACTGCGGCAAATATCCGTCTTTTAATGCATTTGCAACTATCTCGTTTAAAAATCCACACCCGATAAGTGCAAGTTTATATTTTTTCATTTTATACCTCTTTTGTGTTTATATTTTATATGATACTCTGTGAGATATTTTTATGCAAGCATTGATGCGCAATTTTCGCGAATTTTTGCCATTTGAATGTCATTATCACTTTTGCACAATAAAAAGCCGCCCTCGTTTTGCAAATGAAAACGAGGGCGGCTTTAATTAATTAATACTACTCGTAAAGCTTAGCAAGCTTTGTAAGATATGCATAGCGGTCTTTCGCTGTGTCTGCCGCTAGGCCAAACAATGCCTCTGCGCGCTCCGGGAAGCTGCGCTCTAGGCGGCTATAGCGAGTTTCGCTCTTGATAAACTCTTGGTAATCTGCCGTAGGTGCTTTGCTGTCTAGCATAAACGGGTTTTTGCCAAGGGCTTTATTGCGTGGATCGAAGCGGAACAAATGCCAGTAACCTGCGTCTACTGCGCGTTTCATCTCTACTTGGCAATTTGTCATGCCGCCCTTAACACCGTGCATTTCGCATGGGCTGTAGCCAATGATTAGCGATGGGCCCGGATATGCCTCTGCCTCTGCAATAGCCTTAATGGTCTGGTTTTTGTCTGCGCCCATTGCAATATGTGCTACATATACGTAGCCATAGCTCATTGCAATTTCTGCAAGGTTCTTTTTGCCGATTTGCTTGCCTGCTGCGGCAAACTGTGCCACTTGGCCGATTTGGCTGGCTTTAGATGCCTGTCCGCCTGTGTTTGAGTAAACCTCGGTATCAAATACCATTACGTTTACATTTTCGCCTGAGGCAAGCACATGGTCAAGGCCGCCAAAGCCGATATCGTATGCCCAGCCGTCGCCGCCGAATATCCATACGGATTTCTTGGACAGATAGCTTTTCTTTGATAGGATTTCGCGAGCCTTTACGCAGGCGTCGCACTGGCAAACCTTGCCGCTTGCAAGCCATTCGGACTCGTGCTCTGTGCCTGTAAGGTCAACATCAATGCCGTTTTCAAGAGCCGTGATGTATTCGCGTGTTGCTATTTCGCATGCTGCTGCGTCTTCTCTGCTATCAAGCCATTTCTGACCTGCGGCTTTAAGAGGAGCATCGCACCAAGCAATGGCTACCAACTCTTCGGTTAGCTTTGCAACGCCTTCGCGGATTGTTTTTTGGCCAAGATACATGCCAAAGCCATGCTCGGCATTATCTTCAAACAGGCTGTTTGCCCATGCCGGGCCAAAGCCTGAAACTGTGCTGCGTGTATATGGGCTTGTTGCGGCAGGGCCGCCCCAAATAGACGAACAGCCTGTGGCGTTGGAAATAAACATTCTTTCGCCGAAAAGCTGTGTAACAAGGCGAGCATATGCTGTTTCTGCACAGCCTGCGCAAGAGCCTGAGAACTCAAGCAACGGCTGATTGAACTGGCTGCCCTTTACGGTGTTTTCGCTCATCATGCCGGGCTTTTTGCCAACATTTGCAACTGCATAGTCGAATACGTCCTGCTGGTCCAGCTGGCTTTCTTGAGATACCATTTTAAGTGCTTTGCCCGGTGCAGGGCATACCTCGGCGCAAACGCCGCAGCCCATACAATCAAGCGGAGAGATGATTTGTGCAAACTGGTAGCCTTCGCAGCCCTTGCCAATCATTTGTTTGGATTTAAGTGCCTTTGGTGCTGCCGCAACCTCATCTGCAGACAAAGCAAATGGGCGAATAGTAGCATGTGGGCAAACATATGAACACTGGTTGCACTGAATACATTTAGATGCGTCCCATTCTGGTACGCTTACGGCTACACCGCGTTTTTCATAAGCGGCTGCGCCCTGTGCAAACTGGCCGTCTACGTTATCTGTGAAAGCAGATACCGGCAATGTGTCGCCTATCATTTTGGTAACAGGGAACAGAATGTTTTTAACCATTTTCACTGTTTCGGCATTGCCTGTAAGTGTTGTGTTGTCCTCGGCGTCTTTGGCGTCTGCCCAGTCGGCGGGAACGTCTATTTTAACATAAGCTGTAAAGCCTGCGTCGATAGCGTCGTGGTTCATCTTTACAACAGCCTCGCCCTTCTTGGAGAAGGATTTTGTAGCGGCGTCTTTCATAAAGCGAATAATTTCGTCTTTAGGCATTACCTTTGCAAGTGCAAAGAACGCAGACTGCAAAATGGTGTTTGTGCGCTTGCCAAGGCCTATTTCGATAGCCTTGTCGATAGCGTTTACGGTGTAAAGCTGAATATTGTTTTTGGCAATATAGCGTTTTGCCTCTGCGGGCATATGGTGGCTTAATTCCTCAGGTGTCCACTGGCAGTTGATTAAGAACGAGCCGCCCGGTTTAACGTCGTTTACCATGCGATAGCCCTTGATAACGTAGGACGGGTTATGGCATGCAACGAAGTCTGCCTTATTAATATAGTACGGGCTCTTGATTGCCTTGTCGCCAAAGCGCAGATGGCTTATGGTTACGCCGCCTGTTTTCTTCGAGTCGTACTGGAAGTATGCCTGTACAAATTTGTCGGTATGGTCGCCGATAATTTTGATGGAGTTTTTGTTTGCGCCAACGGTGCCGTCGCCGCCAAGGCCCCAGAATTTGCACTCGATTGTGCCTTCTGCCGCGGTGTTTGGTGCGTCGTGCTCCGGTAGAGAAAGATGCGTAACGTCGTCGTTAATGCCAAGAGTAAAGCGCATTTTAGGCTCTGCCTTAGCAAGCTCCTCGTACACTGCAAACACGCTTGCAGGTGGTGTATCTTTAGAGCCAAGGCCATAGCGGCCGCCCACGATTTTCGCTGCACGGCCTGCCTCGGCAAAAGCAGTGATAACATCAAGATGCAAAGGCTCTGCAAGAGCGCCCGGCTCCTTTGTGCGGTCTAATACGGCTATTTTCTTTGCTGTGGCAGGGATAGCTGCAAGCAGCTTGTCTGCACAGAACGGACGATATAGGCGCACCTTTACAAGGCCGACCTTTTCGCCTTTGGCAAGAAGATAATCTATTACTTCTTCCGCTACGTCGCAGAAAGAGCCCATGCAGATGATAACGCGGTCTGCATCAGGCGCGCCGTAGTAGTTGAACGGCTTGTAGTCTGTGCCGAGTTTGGCGTTTACTTTGTCCATATATTCTTCAACAATGGCAGGCAACTCGTCGTAAAACTTGTTGCAAGCCTCGCGGTGCTGGAAGAAGATATCGCCGTTCTCGTGAGAACCGCGCATTGCAGGATGCTCCGGGTTAAGGGCATGAGCGCGGAAATCGTTTACAGCGTCCATGTCTACCATTTCGGCAAGGTCTTTATAATCCCAAGCTTCAATCTTTTGGATTTCGTGAGATGTGCGGAAACCGTCGAAGAAGTTGATAAACGGAACACGGCCTTTTATTGCAGCAAGATGTGCAACAGCCGACAAATCCATAACTTCCTGTGGGTTTGTTTCGGCAAGCATTGCAAAACCTGTTTGGCGGCAAGCATATACGTCGGAATGGTCACCAAAAATATTAAGTGCATGGCTTGCCACTGTACGTGCAGAAACATGGAAAACGCAAGGCAAAAGCTCGCCTGCGATTTTGTACATGTTGGGTATCATTAATAATAGCCCCTGCGACGCAGTAAAGGTGGTGGTTAGCGCACCTGCGGCCAAAGAGCCGTGTACTGTACCGGCGGCACCTGCCTCTGATTGCATTTCCACAACCTTAACCTCTGTGCCGAATATGTTTTTCTGATGCACTGCCGACCATTGGTCGACACTGTCTGCCATTGGGCTGGACGGGGTAATCGGGTAGATGCCTGCAACTTCGGTAAACGCATACGCTACGTGCGCAGCAGCCGTGTTGCCATCCATAGATTTTTTACTTCTTGGCATTTTTCTTCCTCCACTAAATAAATTTATCTTCAGCAAATATTTTGCATTTTGCTCACACATAATTGTACCAAAAAAACAGTGCAAAGTAAACCTTACTTGCTATTTTATTGCTTTGTTTTCACTTTTGTACAAAAAATTTACTCTTTGTTCATGCATTACACGGCAAAACAAAGCTATTTTAATCAAAAATGCCCTATTGCGCTTTATTTATTTGACACTTGGCATAAAATGCTATATTATATATTGTATCAAAAATGTTTTGATTAATTTTTTTATTTTAAAAAGGAGTTTGCAATTTATGGACCCAGATGGTCTTAGTACGATTATTTTTATATTGGCTCTTTGCGCCGCCTGTTTTTTGGCTTGGCGCACAGGCGTTATTTGTGCCGTGGAAGAGGATAGACAGCAGCTTACTGCGCTCGGTTTTTCAAACCGTTTAGCAGGGTATTGCATAGCCTTTCTTTTATCCAGCGGCTTTTGTGTTTTTTGGGCGTTTGCCCGTATGGCGTTTATAGGCTTTTGGCTTATACCCATATTCTGCCTTGTTTTGTTTGCGGTGGTGCTGTTTTTTGCCATTGGTTTTTGCAAAGGCGCAAAAAGCGACACCATGCTTGATACCTTGATTAAATATTCCCTTGGTAGCTTTTTCACCTTGCCTGCCGCGCTGATATTTAAAGCCTTGCATTTCACGGCGCATGCCAGCGTTACCGAGCAAGATTTGCTTAGCCTTGTAGACGACGTTGAGGAGCAGGATTTAATAGACGAAAGCCAAAAAGAGATGATAACAAATATCTTTGAGCTTGACGACGTAACGGCAGGGGATATCATGACGCACCGCACAGAGCTTGCCAGTGTGGAGGCAGCCACGCCCATACGCGACGTGATAGAGCTTGCCTTGGCGGAGGGCTTTTCCCGTATGCCCGTATACCACAAAACAATGGACGAAATTATCGGCATTGTATATGTTAAAGATTTGCTTACGCTTTTCAGCGATGCCGCCCGTGCCGAAAAGCCTGTGTGCGAGATAATGCGCACGGCAATGTTTGTGCCGGAATCTTGCCATGCGAGAGAGCTTTTGATAGATTTTAAGCTAAAGCACACCCAAATTGCCATAGTGGTAGATGAATACGGCGGCACCTCAGGCCTTGTTACCATGGAGGACGTTTTAGAGGAAATCGTGGGCAATATCCAAGACGAGTTCGACAACGAGGAGGAGCAGCTTGTCAAGAGCGAAAGCGGCTTTATCGCCGCCGGCAACTTGGATTTAGAAGATTTATTTGACGCTTTCAATTTGCCCTTGCCCGAGGAGGACGACGGAGATTACGACTCTGTAGGTGGGCTGATTATCGACCGCCTTGGCAGAATCCCTGCGCCGGGCGAGGACATATCCCTATGCTTTGGTGGCATTGTATTTACAGTAATAGAAGTAGGCGAGCGGCGCATATTAAAGGTGAGCTGTACAAAAGAGGCTCTGCCTGCCGCCGACGAACAGGAGAAAGCCAATGGCTGAGCATTATGAAACAAAGCTTTCAAGCGAGGATATTTTTAAAGGCCGCATAATAAGCTTATCTCGCGATACCGTGCGCCTTGAAAACGGCGAAACCTCCACAAGAGAAGTGGTGCGCCATAACGGCGGCGCCGGCGTAATCGCCATAGATGATAAGGATAATATCACGCTTGTACGCCAATATCGCTACCCAAATAACAGCGAGCTTATAGAAATACCTGCAGGCAAGCTGGAAAAAGGCGAAAACCCATTCGAGGCTGCAAAGCGAGAGCTTGGCGAAGAGGCGGCACTTATTGCAGGCGAATATAAAAGCCTTGGCTACATTATACCCACCTGCGGATATTGCGACGAAAAAATATATATTTATGCCGCCAAAAGCCTTACCGCCACAGAGCAAAATTTAGACGACGACGAATTTGTAACCGTGTTTACCTTGCCCCTCAAAAACGCGGTAGCCATGGTAATGGACGGGGAAATAACAGACAGTAAAACCGTAGCGGCAATACTAAAGCTAAAGCTACTGCGCGATAGCGGGGAGTTTTAGCCGATTTATCGGCAAAATCCGCGATATGCACAGCGGTTTTGCGGCGCTAATTCCGCCGCATTAATACATGAATTAATTTCTTATCGCATTAAAAATAGATTTATAAATAAGCGAAAACCCTTAATATTAAATTGTAATTTGACAATTTAATATTAAGGGCTTTTTAAATGATTGTGAATGAGCAAGTGCGAAGTTAAGCCGGCGGCACGCACCATATAATATAGCTTGTTTTGCAAAATAAAGCTTTATTCATAGCTATAAACGGATATTACAAAACGGCTTAAAATGCGCCTTGTTTTCTCTTATTTGCAAGCCGCCTAAATATGAGGTGCGTGTAAAGCTGATATATTACTTTTCTTCTATTGTGTATGTAAATTTATATTCTTCCTGTAGCGCCTTTACCTTTGCCTCGTTATCCTCGATAAAGCTGTCGGTATACACCGATTTACCTAGCTTTTTATAGTCTTCCATTATCTCCATAAGCTTTGCCCAACATTCCTCGTGACGCGGCTCTTCTTCATCGTTAATTTTAATTGCAAATTCGCGGTGTTTTGGTATTCTTGCTTTCATGGGAAACCCTCCAAATTTTAAGTATGCCAATAGTATACATTTATTTGCCCAAAAACGCAAGAGGGAGCATTTATTGCAGGGCGGCTGCCCTGCACTTGCAGGCAGCTGCACCTTGCCCTACTCCGTAGGAGTTTTTGCAATGTAATTGCATTTTGCAGTCGAACTGCGTTCCACAACCTCTGTAGAATTTTTGCAGAATGGCTACGTTCCCCTCACTCCGTAGGGGCGGGGCTCTTGTCAAGTATGAGATGGTTTACACTTTGTCCGGGGAGATGGTTTACAACTTTTGGCGGGGGTCACCTTCTA
>JAVWZM010000006.1:0-53696 GCA_036661035.1 Oscillospiraceae bacterium | reverse complement strand
CCATGTTGGTGGCGATGGTCACGGCGTCTTTCTTGCCAGCTTGCGCCACTATTTCGGCTTCTTTTTCGTGATATTTTGCGTTAAGCACCTCATGCTTTACGCCCTTGCGCTTTAGCATAGAGGAAAGCAGCTCGCTCTTTTCAATGCTGATAGTACCCACCAGCACAGGCTGCCCCTTGGCGTGGCACTCGATTACCTGCTCTATTACGGCGTTGTATTTACCATTTTCGGTTTTATACACGCTGTCTTGGCTGTCGATACGCTGCATGGGCTTATTTGTGGGTATTTCCACAACAGACAAGCCGTATATTTCCAAAAATTCGTCAGCCTCGGTTTGGGCTGTACCCGTCATACCTGCAAGCTTTTCGTACATGCGGAAATAGTTTTGGAAAGTGATAGTGGCAAGGGTTTTGCTTTCGTGCGCCACTGTAACATTTTCTTTTGCCTCTATGGCTTGGTGCAAGCCCTCGTTGTAGCGGCGGCCAAGCATTAAGCGGCCTGTAAATTCGTCTACTATAATAACCTCGCCGTCGCGCACCACATACTCTACGTCGCGTTTCATTACGCCGCGCGCTTTGATAGCTTGGTTAATATGATGAGAAAGCGTCATATTTTCGGCATCTGCAAGGTTTGTAAGATTAAAATACTTTTCCGCCTTTTGTATGCCTGAGCCTGTAAGAGTGGCGGTTTTCTTTTTCTCGTCCACTATATAATCGCCGTCTACCACGTCGTCGTGTTCTTCTTTGTCGTCCAGCTCCGCCACAACGGTTGCCTTCAGCGTTTTGGCAAAATTGTCGGCAAGCTTGTACAAATCTGTGCTTTTGTCGCCCTCGCCGCTGATGATAAGAGGTGTACGCGCCTCATCGATAAGTATGGAGTCCACCTCATCGACAATGGCATAATAATGGCCGCGCTGTACCATTTGCTCTTTATAGGTCACCATATTATCACGCAGATAATCGAAGCCAAACTCGTTATTAGTGCCGTAGGTAATGTCTGCCTTATAGGCGTCTACGCGTTCTTCGTTTGTGATGCCGTGGATAATCAGCCCAACCGACAGCCCCAAATAGCGATACAGCTTGCCCATCCATTCGCTGTCGCGCTTTGCAAGGTAATCGTTCACCGTTACCACATGTACGCCGCGGCCTGTAAGGGCGTTTAGATACACGGGCAAGGTAGCCACTAAGGTTTTACCTTCACCTGTTTTCATCTCGGCAATGGCACTGCGGTGCAGCACTATACCACCGACAATCTGCACGGGGAAATGACGCATACCAAGCACTCTGTCCGACGCCTCACGGCATACGGCAAATGCATCTGGCAAGATATCGTCAAGTGTTTCGCCGCCGGCAAGACGTTCTTTTAATATCGCCGTCTGGCCGCGCAGCTCGCTTGATTTCATAGCCTTATACTTTTCTTCCAGCGCGATAACGCTGTTTGCAACAGGCTGCACTTTTTTTAGTTCTTTGTCGGAAAACGTTCCGAATATCTTATCGAATAATGACAAGTAATCACACACCTTACTAAAAGCGCGGTGCCTGCCCGTTTAAGGGTATACAGCCCCTGCGCATATATTATATATAATACTACTTTAGGGTAAAGCCTGTCAAATAAAAACCACTCTTATTTACACAATTTAAAGAATGTTTACAAACTTACATAAAAAGCAAGGCACACGATGTAAAAACCGTGTGCCTTTTGCCTGATAATTGAAAAAGCCTTTGCGTTACACCGCCGCTTTTGCGCTTTGCGGCTTATATTTGCCTTGGGTTATCGCAATTTGCTCCGATTATTTAAGCGAAACTATTGCCTCTACCTCTACAAGCACGCCCTTGGGCAATTGCTTTACGGCAACGCATGAGCGCGCAGGCTTGCCGGGAAGATAATCGGTATAGATGCTGTTGAAAGTGGCAAAATCCGCCATATCGGCCAAGAAACAAGTGGTTTTGATAACCTTGTCCATAGTAGTGCCTGCCGCTTTTACAACCTCTGTTAGGTTTTTAAGTGCCATATGTGCCTGTGCTGTGATATCTGTGCCCTCTACCTCGCCTGTCGTTGGGTTTAAAGGTATCTGCCCTGAGGTAAACAACAAATCTCCGCATGAAATTGCTTGGGAATACGGGCCTATTGCCGCAGGTGCTTTATCTGTGCTTATTACGTTCATAATATCACCTTTCCTTAATGTTCTTATTAAAACTGTATCCATAAATTTAATAGTAATACTATTGTACCAATTAAACCGAATTATTGCAAGGCTAAAATGCAAAATTCGCCATGTTTACGGCTCTCGCTTTAGCGGCGAGTTAGCGGCATGGGTAATTGCGCCGCAAGCTGCACGATTAGACGTCGGGCGGAGCAGAGCCACCCATACAGAGTGGGTACAAAATAGTTGCCATGCAAGCGTGAAATGCTTTGCCGCAAGGCATGCTTTGCGGTTATTATTCCGTAAAAAGTCAAAAGCACTGTTTTCGGCTTTTACCCAAAACAGTGCTTTTAAATTTGTTGTTATTTTTCGCCGAACATATTAAAGCGAAAAAGCTTGCTCTCGTCATCTTTATCGGCACATTCAAGCCTTGCAGACGCAACATTGCCGCCCTCTATCAGCTTTGTAAAGCCAATTAGCTGGCAAAGCTTGCTTTTAAGGTTAAGGCGGTCGCCCTCGGGTGTAACCATGAACACGTCACCCTTGCAAGACGCCAAAACGTCGTTAAAATCCTTTAAATCAAAATCATGCATATCAATAGATGCCATAATAAAAACCCTCCTTATATTATCTCTTACTTCCATTTGACGGCAAACTATAGCAACTTAACTTATTATATATGATGCTTTAAGGGTTGTAAGCGTTGCTATGTCCCCCTCGCGGGGCAATTTTATGCGTAAAGCCTATAGCTTTTAGCGCAGTATAGCATTTTGTAAATGCTATAAATCCGTCCGGCAGAATCTTTTTCTACCATAATTAGTATAACATATATTTTGACGTTGTCAACAATAATGTTTAAAGAATTTTGTATAATGTCACAAAATTTTGTAATAAAAACTTGCATATTGACGGTAGCGGCATTTTTTGCCATACACAAAGTGCAACAAAAAAATACGTACAAGCACTTGCAATGGAGTGTTGTTTTCTTTATAATATAGTAAGCGCATTAGAACACCGTTTTTGCGGTGTTCTGTTATTAAAATTTTTTATAGTAAGGAGCATCACTATGACTTATTCTCATGAAGTAGAGCATATGTGTCCGCTGACAAAGGGCTGCAACCACGGCCCCGCGCCTATTCCGGAAGAAGGCCAATGGGTAAAAGCATACGAAATTAAAGATATTTCGGGGCTTACTCATGGCATCGGCTGGTGCGCACCACAGCAAGGCACCTGCAAATTAACACTTAACGTTAAAAACGGCATTATCGAAGAGGCTCTTGTGGAAACAATCGGCTGCTCTGGCATGACACATTCTGCCGCTATGGCAGGCGAGATTTTGCCCGGCAAAACTATTTTAGAGGCTCTTAACACAGACCTTGTGTGCGACGCTATCAACGTAGCCATGCGCGAATTGTTTTTACAGCTTGCATATGGCCGCAGCCAAACAGCTTTTTCCGAGGGCGGCTTGCCAATAGGTGCAGGGCTTGAGGATTTAGGCAAGGGTCTGCGCAGCATGGTTGGCACTATATTTTCCACAAAGGCAAAGGGCGTGCGCTATTTAGAGCTTACAGAGGGCTATATCACACGCGTTGCTCTAGACGATAACAACGAGGCAATTGGCTACGAATTTGTTAAAGTAGGCAAAATGCTAGAGGATATCCGCCACGGCAAAACACCGGGCGAAGCTTACGAAAAGAACATCGGCACATATGGTCGTTTTGCTGATGCTCCAAAATACATCGACCCACGTGAAGAATAAGAGAGGGGGAAGTAATCATGGCTAATTTTGAAGGACAAGACAGACGCATGCCCAAAATTGAGGTTTGCTTAAAAGAAAACGGTTTAGAGTCTTTAGATGCTTGCCGCGAGATGCTCCTTTCTAAGGGTATCGACGTGGACTCCATTGTTAAAGGCGTACAGCCAATCTGCTTTGAAAACGCCGTTTGGGCGTATATTCTTGGCACAGCCATTGCTGTAAAGCGCGGCTTGCGCTCCGCCGCCGATTGCGCCGCTGCCATTGGCGAAGGGCTTGAGGCTTTCACAATTCCCGGCTCTGTTGCAGAGCAGCGCGCTGTTGGCCTTGGCCACGGCAACCTTGGCGCAATGCTTTTGCGCGACGAAACCTCCTGCTTTGCATTTCTTGCAGGCCACGAGAGCTTTGCCGCCGCTGAAGGCGCTATCGGCATCGCCCGCACAGCCAACAAAGCACGCAAAACACCACTGCGCGTTATCTTAAACGGCCTTGGCAAAGACGCCGCTTACGTCATCAGCCGCATCAACGGCTTTACCTATGTTGAAACCGATTACGATTTCAAAACAGGCGAATTGAACGTTGTACGCGAAAAACCTTTCTCCACAGGCGAGCGCGCAGCTGTAAAATGCTACGGCGCAAACGATGTGCTTGAGGGCGTTGCCATCATGAAAAAAGAGAGCGTTGAGGTGTCTATTACAGGAAACTCCACAAACCCAACTCGTTTTCAGCATCTTGTAGCCGGCACATACAAAAAATGGGCTATTGAAAACGGCAAAAAATACTTCTCGGTTGCGTCAGGCGGTGGCACAGGCCGCACCCTGCACCCGGACAACGTAGCTGCCGGCCCTGCCTCCTACGGCCTTACGGACAGCATGGGGCGCATGCACGGCGACGCACAGTTTGCCGGCTCCTCCTCTGTACCTGCTCACGTAGAAATGATGGGCCTTATCGGCATGGGCAACAACCCCATGGTTGGTGCAACAGTAGCTTGCGCCGTGGCGGCTGCTCAGTGCTAATATCTGCACGGGCGTAGCTGAATTACCGATTTTTTTAGCAAAAGCGCTGCTTCTAACGAAGTGGCGCTTTTGTTTATTTGCATTATGCCCCAACATTTTACAAAAAGCCTAAAATTAGTATAGAGCATATTCATTTCCCTTTGAAATCGGTGTTTAGTCAATTCCATTTTACAGGATTTTTTGAATATGCTCTACCTTTTTTGCTTTTTATTTGAGTTCTATTCGTTGATTTTACAATTAACCTATATTATGTTTCTCGCTTGCTTTTGGAATAGGGTTGCGGATTATCCGTAAGGCCAAGTATGAAATCCACACTTGTTTCATAAAATCGCGCCAGGGCTATCAAAATTATGGTGGGTACGTCATTTTCTCCTGTTTCGTACTTAGAATATCCCGTTTGCGACATTCCTATAATGCTTGCAAGTTCTCTTTGTGTTAAGTCCCTGTCTTGTCTTAAATCACGTATTCGGCCATACACACACTTCACCTCATATTAAGTTTAGATAACCCAATTTACAGTATTGTGTTTTAACCTAAAATAGGTTATAATATTTACATTAATCTGCGTATATGCAATTAAAATATTATAACTTTACAGTTGTATTTTGATATTTCTTTTCAAATAGTCAAAGCAGCTCTTTTTTATCTACGCATATTGACTAATTTGCTTTTATGGTTTATCATGTTACTATACAGTTAGGTCGAAAGGATTGCTCAAATGAAAAAATCAAATGTATCCCTCTTAGATGAAGTGCTTGTTAAAACTGGCTGTTCATACTTGTCGGATCTTACTTCACCTGTTACACATAAAAAAATCATATCAGCTATCAACACCATTTCTGCCGAGGATTTTCCTCTTGCGGAATGGCAAGACGCGTATTCCTACGTATTGCAAAGCGACGAAAGTTTCAGCGACGCCAAATCATTGCGCAGTAGCTTGCTGGATAGCCTCAATAGCGAAAAATAGTGTTTGCAATTATTACAGCATAAAAGTCCTATTTTTATGGTACAATTCGCCATGTTTGCGATTGCCGTTTCAGCGGAGAGTACGCGGCATAAGTAATTGCACCGCAAAGCCGCACGATTAGCCCATGGTACAAAGAGCCACGCCCCTACAGCATAGGTATAAAACAGTCGCCTTGTAAGCACAAAGTGCTTTGCCGCAAGCCGACACAACAACCGCTAATGATTATTATACCTTGCAAATACTATTTTATACTTTATGATGTTTTCATATAAAACGATATAACAAAAGATGTATGAACGGTAGCTGCAATAAGCAGTTGCCTTTTTTGTTTTTATTTTTTGAATAAGCACAAAAAAATAGCGTCTGCTTTTGCAGACGCTATTTTAATTTGGCTTTAGATATGATGCTTAATGCATCAGCTTAAAATTAGATAATGGATAGAACAACAAAGTTTAGAATGAACAAACCTGTTGAAACCCAAAGGATAGGATGAATGTCTTTGGCTTCTTTTTTAACAATCTTGGTGATGCAGTAGAACACAAAGCCTGCTGCGATACCGTAGCTGATTGAATAGCAGAATGCCATGAAAATACCTGCGAAGAATGCGGGAACTGCCTCTGCAAAATCTTCCCAGTTGATTTCCTTGAATGCGCCAAGCATCATGATACCAACGATGATCAGTGCCGGTGCAGTTGCTGCTGCCGGAACAAGACCTGCGATAGGTGCAAGGAAGATAGCTGCTAAGAAACAGCCTGCTGTAACAAGGCTGGTTAAGCCTGTACGTCCGCCGGCGCCGATGCCTGCTGCGCTCTCTACGTATGTAGTTGTGTTAGATGTGCCGAAGATAGCACCGATAGATGTAGCAACGGAGTCTGCAAACAATGCTTTATCCATTTTTGTTTTAATGCCCTTAGATGTATCCATGTTGGCAATATCTTCTGATGTGAAGATGCCGCTTGCACGACCTGTGCCGATAAATGTACCGATAGTATCAAATGTATCGGAAAGGCTGAAGGTAAATATCGTCATGATGATAAGAAGATATTTGTCGGGATGTGCAAGTAGGCGAGGAATACCTCTTGTAAATGCTGCGCCGAAAGTTGTGCCAAGCTCTGCAAAGCTCTCTGCGATACCGGCAGATAGGCCAACTGTGCTGATGTCTACTACGCCAAGAGGAATGCCAAGTAATGTTGTGCCCACGATGCCGATAAGAATTGCACCTTTAACTTTAAGCAAAAGCATAACGATTGTGCAAACAAGGCCGATAAGGAACAAGATTACTACTGCCGAGTTCATCTTTACAAGGGCAGGTACAGCAGATGCATCTGCGATTACTGTGCCGCCGTCAAGAACGATGTTTTTGCCCGGGTCTGAAGTAAACTGCAATAGACCTGCGTTTTTAACACCGATGTAAGCAATAAAGATACCAATACCGCCGCCGATTGCATTTTGCAGCGAAACCGGAATTGCTTTGATGATGTATTTACGAATACTGGTGATTGTGATCATAACGTTGATAACACCGCAAATGAACACCATTGCCAGAGCCTCTTCCCATGAAAAGCCCAGTGCAAATACAACTGTGTATGTGAATAATGCGTTTAGGCCCATGCCGGGAGCTTGTGCATAAGGTACGTTTGCGAACAAAGCCATTACCAATGTGCCTGCTACTGAAGCGAAGATAGTTGCTAGGAACACTGCGCCCTGAGGCATGCCTGTTGCGCCCAGCATTGCCGGGTTTACAAAGATAATGTACGACATTGCAAAGAACGTTGTCAAGCCTGCCATAATCTCTGTAGAAACGTTGGTGCCATTCTCTTTTAGTTTAAAAAACTTTTCCATAAAATCCTCCTGCTTATTGTTTATTTTTAAGGGAGTTTTGAAATTCCCTATAAAACCAAATGTTCACATTTAGTACACATTCATTGTACCGTATATTCATATTTTCCGCAAGAGAAAATGTGACAAAGATTTACAAAAAAACTTGTGCTAAAAGTAATACCTTTAGCACAAGTTGCTAAAAAAACTGATAATTTTTCGTCAAATTACTGTTTTTCGTCTGTAACGATATCTTTTGCTGCTGCTAAAAAACCGGCCAAATTCTGCAAGTCACTTGGAATAATAAGCTTGGTGGCTTTGCCGTCTGCAACCTTTGCCAAAGCCTCAAGGCTCTTAATTGCAAGTACCTTATCCGATGGGCAAGCCTCGTTTAAAAGCTTTATGGAATTTGCCAGTGCCGTTTGCACCTCCATAATAGCAGATGCCTCGCCCTGAGCCTCGCGTATACGCTGCTCGCGCACAGCATCTGCGCGCAGAATAGCACTTTCGTTTTCGCCTTCCGCCACAAGAATTGCACTGCGTTTTTCGCCCTCTGCACGCAAAATGCTTTCGCGGCGTTGGCGTTCTGCCTTCATTTGCTTTTCCATAGCATCTTGAATTTCAGCAGGAGGCAGAATATTCTTCACCTCTACGCGGTTTACCTTAATGCCCCATTTGTCCGTTGCTTCGTCCAAAATAGATGTAATTCTGGTGTTTATCGTGTCGCGGCTTGTAAGTGTGGAGTCCAGCTCTATATCGCCTATAATGTTGCGCAAGGTAGTAGCGGTAAGGTTTTCAATAGCAGACATGGGGTGCTCTACGCCATAGGTAAACAGCTTTGCGTCTGTAACCTGAAAGAAAACCACCGTATCAATCTGCATGGTAACATTATCCCGTGTAATAACAGGCTGCGGCTTAAAATCCACCACCTGCTCTTTAACGCTTACACGTTTGGATACTCTGTCAAGGAAGGGCAGCAAGAAGTGCATGCCCGGATTCCATGTGTCAAAATAAACGCCCAAACGCTCTATTACATACACGCTTGCCTGAGGCACCACACGTATATTAGTAATAACCAACATCAAAATAAGAACAAATAATATTAATAACGCAATCCACATAATAAACCTCCTAATATTTTTAAAAACTCATCTTATGTGCGTGCTAACGCACATGCCAAGCTAATTGCTTTTTGCCAAGGCGTCCATGCAAAGCTCTACCACTAATGTAGTGCCGTCTATTTCAAGCACCTTGCATTTTTGCCCTATCTCAAGCACGTCATCACAGCGCACTCGCCAGTCCACGCCGTCTAGCTGTGCCCTTGCGTTGTGCCCGTTTTCTTCCAAGCATATTATGGTGGCGATGCGCCCGATATTATTATCCGCGTTAGTCGCCACATGTGCTTTTGAAATACGTTCCTTCAGCGGACGCGTTACTATTAATGCGATAACAGTTACTATTACGAAAACCGCCGTTTGAATAAGCAAGTTATCCGTAATAGCGCTTGTAATTAGGCCGCCTATTGCGCCCATGGCGAACCAGATGCTTACCAGCCCTACTGTGCAAGCCTCTATAATGCCAAACAGCGCTGCCAGCGCAAGCCATATAATTGTTGATACAGACATTCTGCTTTGCCTGCCTTTCTTGTTATTTTGCCTTGGCGAAATTATTATTTCATGCGCCAAAGCTTTATCCCTCGAGGATTGAATGTATTATAACAGACAAAACATAAGTAAGCAAAGCCGTTAAACCGTCAATTACGGTGGTTAAAGCCCCTTTAGAGCGAATTTTGCATATCTGCTGCTGCGGCGCATATCCGCAAGGCACAAGGCTATGCAAGGGTGCGTTTATCCCATATTACTCGTATTTTCCGCATAAAACCACGCCGTGCAACGGCTTTGCTTTATACTTATGTGTTTTCGTCCTGTGTACATATAAGATATCTAAGGGATAATATCTCTCTGATGCTGCCGCACACTGCTCTACACTCCAGTTTATGACTGCGATTGATGAGAATATGCACACTGCTTTCATTGTTTTTTCGTTCGTAATGCAAAAAGCCTTCATTTGCCTCATGAATAATCAATGCTCCGTCGCGCAGCGCGGAACAATTTTTCCTAAGCTCACTAAGGGTATGCAAGGTTGGCAGCAAATAATGCTCCTCGCTTTTCCAGTTGAAATACGAGCGATTGAAAGGATCTTTATATCCCTCGGTACAAATTTCGTCGCCATAATAAATGCTGGGTATGCCGGGCAAGGTATAAATAATGGCATAGGCAAGGCGCAAGAGCCTGCGTGCGTAGCAATACTGCTCTTTATTCATGCGCTTTTCCGACTGCCAGTATCTGTCGTGGTCGCCTATTTCCTCGCCGCCAAGTGCGGTAATGCCGCGCACAGTATCGTGGGTAGATACAAAGTTCATTGCCGCGTTAAGTGCCGGCAAAGGATAGTTTTCGCAGATATGCATAATGATATTTGCCGCGTCCTTTGCATTTCCGCCACGCAAAAACGCCATTACAGCATCTTTAAAAGGATAATTCATAACGGAATCAAGGCCTTTGCCAAGCAAATATGTGCGGCGTTTATCATAGCTTGTTTTGTTGGACGCGTCGTCCCATACTTCGCCCAGAAGATATTTGTCCGCACCGTGTTTTTTAACGGCTATGCGAATAGCCTGTATAAAATCGTCCGGCAGTTCGTCTGCCACGTCCAAGCGAAAGCCGTCTGCCCCAAGGGACAGCCAGTAATCTATCACTCCGCCGTCGCCGCATACAAAATTGCGAAAATCTGCGTTTTCTTCGCTTACCTCAGGCAAGGTTTCAAAGCCCCACCAGCTGCGATATCCGTGTTTATATTCATTTGAAAATATATACCAGTTGCGGTAAATGCTGTTTTCGCCCTGCCACGCACCCAGCTGCGGATATCGCCCCTCTTTGTTGAAATAAACCGAATCTGAGCCTGTATGGCTGAACACGCCGTCTAAAATAATTTTAATGCCACGACATTTTGCCTCTTTGCACAAATGCGCAAAATCTTGATTAGTGCCAAGCACGGGATCTGCGTGCATATAATCTGCCGTGTTGTAGCGGTGGTTTGAATGAGCCTCAAAAATAGGGTTAAGATAAATCATCGTAACGCCCAAATCCTCAAGATACGGCAGCTTTTGCTCTATACCTGCAAAATCGCCACCGAAATAATCCATATTTAAGTAGCCCTCGTGCTGCTCGTTAGGCCAAAAATACGGCTCGTTTTCTTTATCCTCTCGATAAATTCTGTCAAAGGGCATCGCTGTTTTCTTTTCGCCCTCGTAAAAACGGTCGGGGAATATCTGATACATTACACCGCCGTATAAATCCTTTGGCGTTTCAAAATCCTTTTCATATACAGTTAGCTGATATTTTTCGCCGTTGCCTTGCGTTATGTAGCCCTCTCCCATTTCGCCGCAAAAAATCTTGCGATAATCGGTATATAAATCGAAATAATAGAAATAGAGCCCCACCTGCGTCGGCGTGTAACGCAAAGAAAATATCTCGCGGCCGCTTATCACGGTTTCTTTTACAAGTGGCAACAGGGACGGCTCCTCGCCATCCCTGTTCAAAAGCATATACGGTGTTTTGCAGCAAAATTCCTCCGGCACTGAAATGGCAAAATAAACCTCTTTGCCACAAGCCACTGCGCCAAAGGGTGTTTTATAAAATTGATTTTGGCTGTTAAATAATGATGCTTCCATAGTAACCTCCATGCCTTTTGGTTTGGCATTTAATGCAAAACGCGCACCTGCAATGTTTTTGCAATTACGCATTTGCATCTTATCTGCCGCGACAATTCAGAAATTGGCAAGCTGATTATGTTATATTAAAACTGTTTCGCCAAACAGTTTTAGCCCTGCATGTGCGATAGCACGCACATAGGATAATCTTTTAACAAACAAGGCTTTAAGCCTTATTAATATTATTTTACCGGAACTGTGCGCCAAATATCACGGGCATAATCAAACACACTGCGGTCTGCCGAAAACACTCCGCTGTTCGCGATATTTGCAAGGCTCATTTTATTCCAAGTTTCGCGCTTTTTGTAAAGCTCCGACAAATCCTGCTGGGCGCGGCGATAATCTCTAAAATCCGCCATGACCATATATGGATCCGAGGTGCGCAGATTATCCACTATTTCGTGGAAGTTTTCGCCATTCCACCCTTTTTCAAGCAAGGCAAGCACCTGCTCCAGTTCCTCATCTGCCGTGATAAAGCTTGACGGATGATAACCAAATTTTTTCAAATCGTTCACTTCCGGTGTGAGCATGCCGAAAATAATCTCATTTTGCTTGCCTGCTGCCTGTGCTATTTCCACGTTTGCGCCGTCCAGTGTGCCTATTGTAATAGCACCATTCAGCATAAACTTCATATTGCCTGTGCCCGACGCCTCTGTGCCTGCAAGGCTTATTTGCTCCGAAACCTCACTGGCGGGCATAAGACGCTCGCTTGTGGTAACGTTGTAATCCTCAAGATACACAATGCGCAGCTTCTCGCGCACGGCGGCATCGCCGTCTAAAAGCTCGCCAAGCTTGCAAATAAGGCGTATCATTTGCTTTGCCATATAATATCCGGGAGCCGCCTTTGCACCGAAAATATACGTTTTAGGTGTAAAATCTGCGTTTGGATTTTCTTTAAGGCGGATATATTGTGCCGCAATATTAAGGGCATTTAAGTGCTGACGCTTATATTCGTGCATGCGCTTTACCTGCACGTCAAATATAGACGCCGGATCTATCAGCGCGCCTGTAGTTTTCTTAATATGGTCGGAAAAAATGCATTTATTGTCGTATTTCACCTTTTCAAGGCGAGTAAGCACCGTTTTATCGGCTGAATATTTTTCAAGTGCTTTCAGCTTTTGTGCGTCTTTCTTAAAACCGTCGCCGATAACATCACACAAAAGGCTTGTAAGCCCCGTATTAGACGCCAATAGCCAGCGGCGATAAGCGATGCCGTTAGTAACATTGGTAAACTTTTCAGGCGAGTACAGGAAGTAATCGTTAAATACGCTTTCTTTGATTATCTCGCTGTGCAGCTTCGACACGCCGTTTATGGAATGGCATACATAGCAGCAAATATTCGCCATGCGCACTTCGTTGTTGCCTAGCACTGCCATGTAATTTATCTTGCCCTCATCGCCCGGGAACGCAAGCTCCAAGTCCGCGCGGCACTGCTTGTCCAGCTCCTCGCAAATTTGATAAATACGCGGCAAGGTATGCTTAAAAATATCTATATTCCATTTTTCAAGTGCCTCGCTCATAACCGTGTGGTTTGTATACGCAAAGGTTTTCCTTGCGATGTACAGTGCCTTGCTCCACTCAAAGCCGCACTCGTCCAGCAAAATGCGCAAAAGCTCGGGTATGGCAAGGGTTGGGTGTGTATCGTTAATGTGAATAGCTATTTTATCGGGCAAATTGTCTAAGGTGCCATATTGCGCAAGATGTGTTTGTATAATATCGCCCACAGATGCGGCAGAAAGGAAATATTGCTGACGCAAACGCAAGATTTTGCCCTCTACATGGTTATCGTTAGGGTATAAGATTTTGCTGATAAGCTCCGCTGAGGCGTTTTTCGTCATGGCAGAGCCATATTCGCCTGCGTTAAAGCTTTCCATATCAAAGCTTGGCGCGCATGCCTTCCATAAACGCAGCTTTGACACGCCGTTTGAGTCGTAGCCCGACACATACATATCGCTTGGCACGGCTATTACGCTTGAATAGTTTTTGTGATGCACGTGGTGAAAGGAGTTATCCCACGATTCTTCTATTTCGCCGTCGAACTTTACTTCGATAGCTTGGTCAGGGTGGCTTTTCAGCCAAACGCCGCCGCCGGGTAGCCAGTTGTCTGCCCGTTCCTGCTGCCAGCCGTCCACTATTTTTTGCTTAAAAATGCCATATTCGTATAAAATAGAATATCCTGTGCCGGCGATATCGTCTGTAGCCATGCCGTCCAGATAGCACGCTGCAAGGCGGCCAAGGCCACCGTTGCCAAGGCCTGCATCAGGCTCTTCCTCGTACACGTTTTCTATCTTCATGCCGTGGCTTTGCAACACCTTTTCTGCCACTGCGTTAAGCCCAAGGTTGAATAAATTGTTTTTAAGGCTGCGTCCCATTAAAAACTCCATGCACAAATAATACACCTGCTTTGTGTTAGAGCCATAAGTTCTCGCCATAAAACGCTTGCGCTTAGCGCTCATAATGCTGCGCACTATCAATGCCATTGCGCGGTATATTTGCTCGTCTGTCGCGGAGTCTAAATCTATGGAAAATTCGCTATAAAGCTTGCCAACTAAAAGCTTTTCGAATTCTTCTTTGGTAAATTCTGTATTCAACATTTCACATCCTTATATAATGAGTATACTATATTATAGTATTTTTTACCTATAATTTCAACCTAAAAGGCATATTTGCATTAAAAGTATAAAAAGGGCTTTTTAAATTGAGATTTTTATACTATAATGGTATTATTACATTTAAACAATATATGGAGGTTTTTATTATGCCGGCTAATAAAATAAGGCTAGAAATATGTGGATGCAATTATGTTATTTCATCTACCGACTCAGAACAATATGTGTTAGACCTTGCCACGCGTCTTGACCGCGACATGAACCTAATGCTTGCCGAAACGCCCAATGCGTCCGTAACAAGCGCCGCTATCATTACAGCCCTTGGCTATTTGGACGAGCTTGAAAAAAGCACAAGCGGTGCCGATAATATGCGCGCGCAAATACGCGATTATTTAGAGGACGCCTCCAAAGCCAAAATGGCCGCAGAGGAAGCGCGCCACGAGGTGGAGCGTTTGCGCCGTGAGCTTGGATACCTGAAAGAGAACAAAGCATGAGGGATATAGAAATATTGGCACCCGTAGGCGATGAAGCCATGCTGCGCGCCGCGGTGTTTGCAGGCGCAAACGCCGTATATCTTGGCATGCAGGGCTTTAACGCGCGCCGAAGCGCCACCAATTTTACCGAGGAAGGGCTTTGCGCAGCAGTAGCCTTTTGCCACGCGCGCGGTGTGCATGTTTATGTTACCCTCAACACCACCATATATCCAAGCGAGCTTTCAAACGCCGCAAATTTGCTTTACGCCATTGCCCGCTCCGGCGCAGACGCCGTTATTGTGCAAGATTTAGCCGCCGCACGCCTTGCCAAAAGCATTGTGCCAAGCCTTGCCTTGCACGCATCTACGCAAATGACTGTCCATTCCCTTTTGGGCGTTAAGGCCTTGGAGGAAATGGGCTTTTCTCGCGTTATTCTCTCGCGGGAGCTTAATGGGGACGAAATAGCCGAAATTACAGCTAAAAGCAATATCGAAACCGAAGTGTTTATACATGGTGCGCTGTGCATGAGCATGAGTGGGCAGTGCTATTTAAGCGCGTTTTTCGGTGGGCGCAGCGGAAACCGCGGCAGCTGTGCAGGGCCGTGCCGCTTGCCATTTTCGGCGGGCGACGAGGGTGAATGTCACCTCAGTCTTAAAGATATGTGCCATATAAGCCATATCCCACAGCTTGCAAACGCAGGCGTTTCCTGCGTGAAAATAGAGGGGCGGCTGCGCACTGCGGAATACTGTGCCGCCGCTGTAAATGCATGCCGCTGTGCTTTAAACGGTGAGGAATATAACGAGCAATTATTACAAGATGTATTTTCTCGCAGTGGCTTTACCGATAGTTATATTACAGGGAATATAGATAAAACCATGTACGGCATACGCACAGAGGGCGACACCACTGCCGCTAAAGCCGCCTTGCCGCAACTTAGGGAATTGTATCGCAGGGAGCGCCAATGTGTAGACACTACTCTTGCCTTTACCATTAGCGCAGACGGCGCAAAGCTGAAAGCCGAGGCCGGTGGGCAAACGGCAATAGTATATAGCGAGGCAGAGGTGCAAAAAGCCGAAAAGGATTGCACCGAAGCATATAAACGAGCCTTGTCCAAAACAGGCGGCACGCCATTTAACCCAAAGGAAATTACCGTGGAGCAAGACGGGCTTTGGTTTTTGCCGTCAGGCGAGGTGGGCGAAATGCGCCGCCGCGCCCTTGAAATGCTGCTTGCAAAGCTAGAGCAGCCTTCTGCGCGGGAATACAAAGAAATCGCCCCTATACATTATACTATGCGTGCCAAAAAGCCCCTGCGCCTTTGCGCAAGGTTTGAAAGCACAGAGCAATTGCCTGTAAATACAGATGCATTTGAAAAGCTGATTTTCCCATTAAGCGAATATTTGCGCATACCCGATGCCTTGCGTGCAAAATCATGGCTAGAGCTGCCAAGAGCATTGTTTGGCATAGAAAAGGGATTGCCTACGCTTATTGCCGAGGCGGACAAGCTTGGCTTTGGTGGGTACTGTGTGCAAAATCTGGCGCATATACAGCTTATTGGCGGCAAAAACGCCATAGGCTCTTTTGGGCTTAATGTTTCAAACCCAATGGCGGCTGAGGAATATAAGTCAATGGGGCTTTGCGCTCTTACCCTAACACCCGAGCTTTCTGTGCAAAGCATGGCTGTGTTCCCCGAGGATATCGAAACCATGGCTATAGCCTATGGGCATATGCCCCTTATGCTTACCCGCGCATGCCCTATGCATAATGTACGCACCTGCGAGGGCTGCGACAAAAAGGGCGAGTTGCTAGATAGAAAGCGCATGCGCCTACCCCTGCGCTGTAAAGGCGGAGTACGCACAATATATAACCCCGTGCCTATTTATATGGGTGATAAGCAAAGCGAGCTGCCCACAGATTTTGGCATTTTGTACTTTACAATAGAAAATAAAAAAGACGTTGCTCTTGTGATACGCCAATTTTTAGAGGGCGAGGCTTTTGATGGCGATTTTACCCGTGGGCTTTATTTTAAAGGTACTAATTAGTTGCACAGCAATTTAACTTTTGATTGCCCTACTAAAGCCCCGTCTTTGCTGTATGCAATTTAACTTTTGATTGCCCTACTAAAAGCCACGTCTTTGCTGTATGCAGCTTGACAAAAGGCTCAGGTACAAGGACAATAATAAGTCAAGTTGCTATAATATCGGTAAATAACATATGAGGTTGTAAATGGAAATAAAATATAAAATAATGCGAAACGGTGCTAAAGCACCATGCTACGCAACAAATGGCGCAGCCGCGGCGGATTTATGCGCTGTATGTGATGACGGCGGCGTTACCCTTGCCCCCGGTGAGCGCACGATGATACCCACAGGCATTGCCATTGAGCTGCCTGATAACGGCTATGCCGCATATGTTTTCGCGCGCAGCGGCATTGCCATTAAGCACGGCATAGCCCTTTCTAACGGTGTTGGCGTGATAGACAGCGATTATCGCGGCGAAATATCCGTGGGGCTTATAAACCAATCTAACGAAGCATACACCATACAAAACGGCGAGCGCATAGCGCAAATAGCCATAATGCCCGTAATAATCCCCTCTTTTACTTTATGTGACGAGCTTTGCGCTACGCCTCGCGGCAATGGCGGCTTTGGCTCTACGGGCAAAACAAATATTATAGCAACTTGACTTATTATTGTCCTTGTACTCGAGCCTTTTGTCAAATTGCATACAGCAAAGACGCGGCTTTAGTGGGACAATCAAAAGTAAAATTGCCTATAGGCGTGCGCATTGCAATTTTATATATCTTCACCCATTTTGCAATTATCTATTAACCTACAAATGCAAAGGAGCAATCGGCATGAAATTAAAGCGTAATATTCTATTGGCCTTTTATCTTTTGGCAGGTATTCTGCTTGGTGCAATGTTGGCATCTTTTTGTGCCAATGTGCCGTTTTTAACATGGCTGTCATATTCAAGCTCTATCGGCTTTTCCCCCGATGCGCCGTTTGTGCTGGATTTGTCTGTAATCAAGCTAAGCTTTGGTTTTTCCATGAGCATCAGCGTAGCACAAATTATCACTATAGCGCTTTCGATTTTAATTTATAATAAAACGAGTATTAAATAATGAATAAAATAATATTAGCCTCCGCCTCCCCTCGCCGCCGCGAGCTTTTAGGCATTATTACGCCTAACTTTACAGTAAAAGTAAGCTCCACCGACGAAAGCAAAATTTGCGCAGACACGCCCTGTACGCTTGCCGGGCTTATCGCTCTTGCCAAATGTAAGGATATTGCTCTTCAAAATCCCGATGATATTATTATCGGCTGTGATACCGTGGTGGATTTAAACGGCAAGGTGTTCGGCAAGCCCCACACAAAGCAAGAAGCAAAAGAAATGCTGTATGCGCTATCCGATAATTCTCATTTTGTGCATACCGGCGTTGCCATTTACAAAGGTGGCGAATATAAAAGCTTTACCGAAAGCTCCGCTGTATATTTTGCCCCTATTCCTGCTTTTTCCATAGACGCATATGTCGACACTCAAGAGCCTTACGATAAAGCAGGTGGCTACGGCATACAGGGCTGGGCGGCGAAATACACCTATCGCATTGAAGGCTGCTACTACAATATCATGGGTTTTCCCGTAGCCGCTGTGTTTAAAGCACTTCAAGAGCTTGATATAGCAGCTTACCTTGACTTGCAAAACTTCTAAATAGAGTACAAGCTGCTATATCTTCCCTCGCGGGGCAATTCTTTGCGCCGACCAAATGCCGATGCGCAATAACGATGTGTGCGCATACAGCTATAGCGTTACGCAAAAGCCATATGGCGGTTATGCCCATGGTTAAAGCGTTAATTTAAAGCATTATAAGTAAATTAAAAAGAGCCGTGGCGCAAAATATGTGCCATGGCTCTTTTATGTTTTGCGTTTTTCTTTCTCGACACATCATGCGTTTGTTTTACAGCATATCCTTTTTTACGCAGCGCATTATAGGCTTTAAAATATACCTAATGTATTTTTGTGCCTTAAGGCATAGCGAATATTGTTGATGATGTGCATTAAAATCAGTATGGCAAAACCATTGCTTTTTAATAAATATCGTTATAGCGTTATTTGCAAAACAGCTTAACAATCGTTAAGTAATGTGCTTACGCTATCATATGATATCTTTTTGGGTTTTTTATGTTTGTCGGATTTTACTTTAAGTTTATATTTACCTATAAGCCGCCAAAAAAACCGCTGAAAGCAATAAGGCGACCTCTATTTGTCAGAGCCGAAGCCCAACAAATAGAGGTCGCCTTGCAATTATCTTTACCAAATGTATAATGCGGATTTATCGCCGCAAGCATAATGCTTAAAGCCCAAACACGACTGTGGCAACGTTGAAATATATAATAATAGAGAAAGTATCTACAATGGTGGTGATTAGGGGCGACGCCATAATGGCGGGATCTACATGACATTTTTTCGCCAATATTGGCAGCATACAGCCCACCAGCTTTGCGGCAATTACAGTGGCGAGTAAGGATATGGCAACCACCAAAGCAAGCTTTGCATCATGATACATTATCAATATGCGCATGCCGTTTGCCGCCGCCAACGCCACGCTTACAATAAGCGCAACCCTAAATTCCTTCCACAAAATGCGCAAAGTATCGGAAAAGTGCAATTCGTCCACAGCAAGGCCGCGAATAATCAGCGTGGAGCTTTGCGAGCCTGCGTTGCCGCCTGTGTCCATAAGCATGGGGATAAAGGAAACCAATAATGGAATAACGGCAAACGCCGATTCGTAGCGCGTGATAACCGCGCCTGTAAGCGTGGCGGAAAACATCAGGATAAGCAACCACAATATACGGTTGCGCGCGTGCTTAAACACCGAGGTTTTTAAATATGCCTCGTCGCTTGCGGCAATAGCCGCCATTTTGTGGATATCCTCTGTAGTTTCCTCTGTTAAAACGTCCATAGCATCGTCGAATGTGATAATGCCAACAATACAGCCCTCGCTGTCTACTACAGGTATGGCGATAAGGCCGTATTTACGAAAAAGATTTGCCGCGTATTCTCTGTCGTCGCTTGTTTTTACCGTGATGATATCCTCGGTTGCCAGTGTAGATATTTTTGTATCGGGGCTATTAATAAGCAAATCCTTAGCGGTAACAATGCCTAAAAGCTTGTGCTTTTCCACCATGTAGCAGGTGTACACTGTTTCGCTGTCTATGCCTATGGTGCGTATTTTGTCCAATGCCTCATGCACTGCCATTTGCGGCGAAAGCTCTATAAACTCCACCGTCATAATGCTGCCTGCGCTGTCCTCGGAATATTGCAGTAAATGGTTTATATCCGCCCTTGTTTCCTTGCTGATATTTTCCAAAAGCCTTGTTACCACATTTGCCGGCATATCCTCTAAAAAGTCCACCGCGTCATCTGCGGACATGGCATCTAAAAGGCTTTTCACCTCTTGGTTTGTAAAGGTATTTATCATGCTTTGGCGCACATCGTTTTCCATATAAGAAAACACTTCTGCCGCCTTTTCTTTTTCAATCATGCGAAAGGCGAGAACAAGGTTTTCGTCGTCCAGTTCCGACAAAAGTGTTGCTAAATCCACCGGATTGTATTTAGACAAAACATCGTGAATGGACTTAAATTTTTTCTCCTCTAGCAATGTTAATAATACGTTCTTTGTCATAGCGCTGCCTCCTTTTTTGGGTAAAAAAATACCGCCATGTCTTTTTACAGACACGACAGACAAACAAACCCTAAACCCTTAGAAACTGCGTTTGTTACAAATGCAGTAAAGGTGGGTATTGTTTGCTTTTTATGTCTGTATGGACGCATGGTCTACTTCGTCCTATGCCGCTGTCCAACAATAACCACCTCTGCCTTCGTTTACTTACAACAATTTTACTTTTGATTGTCCTACTAAAAGCCTCGTCTTTGCTGTATGCAACTTGACAAAAGGTTGTCTACAAGGACAATAATAAGTCAAGTTGCTATATTAAAGCTTTCGCATACCTATAAAAGGTAACACAAAAGCTGCTCTAAGTCAAGCCCAAGAATTGAAATGTCAAGGTGTTCTTGCACCGAACACCTTGGCGCAATTCCTCTTTTATTGACGGCTACCCCCCAACATTTTACAAAGAGCCTTCCTCTTTTATTTGCGGCTACCCTAACATTTAACAAGGAGCCAATCTGACAAAGAGCCAATTCAAAAACAGCCGCAGACAACGTAAAATGTCTGCGGCTGTTTGAATAAGCTGTTCCGCTTATTTTAAAGTGCTTATAATAAAAGCATCTACTTTAAATAAGCTGTTTTTGCAAATTAACCCTGCTGTTTTGCAGCCATGTCTGCCAAGGCGTCTTTGCGGGAAAGATTGATGCGGCCCTGCTGGTCGATTTCTGTTACTTTTACAAGCAATTCGTCGCCCACAGCTACAACGTCTTCCACTTTCTCTACGCGCTTTGAATCAAGCTTAGAGATATGCACAAGGCCCTCTTTGCCCGGAGCAATTTCAACAAATGCGCCGAAGGTCATCAGCCTTGTAACCTTGCCCTTGTAGATAGCGCCCACTTCAGGATCCTCTACAATGGTTTTAATAGTGTATAAAGCGCGTTTTGCGTCCTCGATATCAACGGCAGAAACATAAACATGTCCGTCCTCCTCGATATCTATTTTGGCGTTGCAGTTGGCGCAGATTTCTTGGATAACCTTGCCGCCCTTGCCGATAACGTCGCGGATTTTGTCAACGTCAATCATCATGGAAAGCATTTTCGGTGCATATTTAGACAAATCCTCACGCGGTGCGGATATAACAGGCAGCATGATTTCGTCTAGGATATACATTCTGCCCTTACGGCATTTTTCAAAGGCTTCTTCGATAATTTCTATTGTTAAGCCGTCTATTTTAATATCCATTTGGATAGCTGTAATGCCTTTTTTGGTACCGCCTACCTTAAAGTCCATGTCGCCGTGGAAATCTTCCACGCCTTGGATATCAAGCATTGTCATCCAGCGCTCGCCCTCGGTGATAAGGCCGCAAGAAATGCCGGCAACAGGTGCTTTAATGGGCACACCTGCGTCCATAAGGGCAAGTGTAGAGCCGCAAATAGCCGCTTGGCTTGTGCTGCCGTTAGAAGAAAGCACTTCGCTTACAAGGCGCATAGAATACGGGAAATCTGCCTGTGATGGCAGTACAGGCATTAAAGCGCGCTCTGCAAGTGCGCCATGGCCTATTTCTCGGCGGCCCGGGCTGCGAAGGCCGCGTGCCTCACCAACAGAGTACGGAGGGAAATTGTAATGATGCATATATGCCTTGGTGTCCTCTGTGCTAAGGTCGTCCATAATCTGGGCGTCGCGCATTGTGGACAAGGTAGCTACAGTCAGCACCTGTGTTTGCCCGCGGGTAAACATGCCGCTGCCGTGTACGCGCGGCAATAGGCCAACCTCGGCGTTAAGTGGGCGTATTTCGTTAATGCCGCGTCCGTCAACGCGCTTGCCGTCGTCTAAAAGCCAGCGGCGCACAACGTATTTCTGCATTTTGTACATCAATTCTTCTATGATGCCCTCGCCCCATTGCTCGGAATATTTTTCGGCAATGCGTGCGCGTATTGGAAGTAGGCGTGTATCGCGCACAGTTTTGTCGTCTGTGTCCATAGCCGCCTTAAAGTCGTCCAAAAACTCGCCCTTAACTGTTTCAAACAGGTCGTGGTCAAGCTCCATAGACTGGAACGCGATTTTCTTTTTGCCAATAGCGGCAACGATAGTATTGATAAATTTGATAAGCTCTTTAATTTCGCTATGTGCCATTTTGATGGCGTTAAGCATAGTTACTTCGTCTACTTCGTTTGCGCCTGCCTCTATCATGACAATTTTGTCTGCACTGGCGGCAACGGTAAGCTGTAAATCGCTTACTTCGCGCTGTTTTTCGTTGGGGTTTACAACAAGCTCGCCGTCAACAAGGCCCATGTATACGCCGCCGATAGGGCCGTTCCATGGGATATCCGAAATGGCAATGGCGATAGATGCGCCAATCATGCCGATAATTTCGGGGCTATTGTCCTGCTCTACGCTCATTACTGTCATTACAACAGAAACGTCGTTGCGCATGTCGTGTGGGAAAAGCGGACGAATAGGGCGATCCACCACGCGGCTTGTAAGAATGGCTTTTTCGCCCGGGCGGCCTTCGCGGCGCATAAAGCTACCGGGAATACGGCCTACTGCGTACAGTTTTTCTTCAAAATCTACCGAAAGAGGAAAAAAATCTACGCCCTCGCGCGGAGATGCGCTCATGGTTACGTTGCAAAGCACTGCTGTGTCGCCGTAGCGCACAAGGCAGCTGCCGTTGGAAAGACCGCACATTTTGCCTGTTTCCACGCTTAATGTACGCCCTGCAAGCTGTGTTTCAAAAACTTTAAAGTTTTCAAAGGTTTCTTTTCTTGATGAAAATTCTAATGCCATAATATTGCCTCCTTAATATTAAAAAGGGCGGCGGCTTTAGCAATAAATCCAATTTTCGGTGCGGCTTATTAAAGCTTATACTTTTGTTTTAGAACGCTTGAAACTCATAAGTAACAGCGCAATATCAGCCTGTATTTGCCCCGACAAAAACTCGATTCATTGCTAACTACCGCAAAACTTCGCCCTTTAGCTACTGTTCTGACTCGGTATTTTAAAATCTTTTCCGAAGTACGGATTTAACCCCGCATGTGCGCCATTGCACATTAAATAGGCATATCAGCCTATGCTTTGCCCCCGAATTTCAAGAATATCTCACATTGCTTTTACATAATGTGTAAATATTAAAAAAGCGGGAAAGGCAGACGGGTTTACCGTCTGCCTTAGATAAGTTATTACTTGCGAAGACCAAGCTTTGCAATAAGTGCGCGGTAACGCTCGATATCTGTTTTCTGCAAATAAGCAAGCAGATTGCGGCGGCGGCCAACCATTTTTAATAGGCCGCGGCGGCTGTGATGATCGTGTGTGTTAGCCTTCAAATGCTCGGTCAAGTGGTTGATGCGCGCTGTTAGTAGAGATACCTGCACCTCAGGTGAGCCTGTATCTTTCTCGTGTACGCGTGCATTTTCGATAATTGTTTGTTTAGCTTCCATTGTTTACACCTCTTAATTTAATTTGCCTCATACAAAGTGAAAGGTAGCTTTTGGTTACCAAAAGAGGTATACGCCAATCACTGTGCATGGGTAAGCTGTATTATTATATCATATAGATGCATTAAAAGCAACGGTTATTTGCTTTTTTCAAAGTATTCCCGTGCGGCATCTGCTATTGTGTTTATCATTTGTTTTAATTCCTCTGTGGTTTCAAAGCGCTTTGTTGGCATCATGTATTTATAAAATTCCACACGCACGCTTTTTCCGTAAAGATTTCCGCTGTAATCCATGATAAAGCTTTCGCAGGTGATGCCCTCGCCGTCCACCGTTGGGCGCGAGCCTATGCCTGTTGCGGCGGCATACGCCTTGCCGTCTATATACGCTTTTGTGATATAGTCGCCGCCTTTTGGTATCTGCATGCCTTTTTCGTAATGCTGATTAATAGTCGGCACGCCAAGGGTGCTGCCAAGGCCCTGCCCCTTTTGCACCGCCAAATCCACCGCGTACACCTCGCCCAGCATGGCATTTGCAAGCTCACATTCGCCTTTTCCTATTGCCTCGCGTATACGTGTGGAGGAAACCGCCTCGCCATTATAAAGGGCGGTAGGTATTATAAACACCTCTATGCCTTTTTCGGCACATAGGGCTTTAAGCGTGGTAATATTTCCTGCTTTTTTTGCGCCGAAAGTAAAATCCTCGCCGCAAAACACTGCCCTTGCGCCAAAAGCGTCATGCAGTACATCATTTACAAACGCACTTGGCGTAAGCGAACAAAACTCCTCAAAGGGTGGGCAGATAAAATAATCCGTGCCAAGCCCTTGTATGCGGCGTTCTTTTTCTGCCTTGCACAAAATGGTGTTGCCTTTTATTACACCATGCTCGCTTAAAGAAAAGGAAAATACAGCACTGCAAAGCCCATTTTCTTTGGCGTATCGCACTGCTGCGCCTATTACCGCACGGTGTCCCAGATGCACACCGTCAAAATAGCCAAGTGCAACAGCAGTGCCATGAATAGTGTTTATTTTTTGCAAATTTTCGCTGCAATGCATTTGCCGTCACTCTCTTTCGCAAAATAGCTTTTTTACGTTCAATTCGCCGTTTTCTACTGTAGCAAGCCCTAAAAATGCGCCGCTATATCGTATGCGATATTCGCCGTCATTTGCCGTTACATGGCTTAAAGCGCCGTTTAAAAGGCGGTTTTTGCACAGCTCGTCCACTTCTAAAAGTGGCAGATGCATAAAGCAGCTTTCCACAGGCAGTAAAAGCTTTTCTAAGTTGCCTTCGTCCTTTGCTTTTTGTATAGCGTCAAAGCCCACGGCGTTTTCCTCGCCATACACACCTGCCGCCGTGCGCCGCAAAGCGTATAAAGTGGCAGGCACGCCAAGCGACGCGCCGATATCCTCGCATAAAACCCTCACGTAGGTGCCCTTAGAGCAGCACACGGAAAAGGTGTATCTGTCTTTTTCGGGCGATGAGATATACTGTATATTATGTATAATAATATCTCTTGGCGTGCGCTCTATTTCCTGCCCTTTTCTCGCCGCCTTATAAAGAGGCTGTCCGTTTATCTTTACGGCAGAATACATGGGCGGCAATTGCTTTTGTGCGCCCACAAAGCCCATAAGTGCCTTTATAAATTGGCTTTCCTCGACACACACCTCTGCCCTGTCGGTTACAGTGCCCGTAATGTCGCCTGTGTCTGTTTTTTCGCCTAAAAGTATTGTGGCAAGATATGTTTTGTCGTGGTTTAACTGCATATCCACAGCTTTTGCCGCATTGCCTATAAAAACAGGCAGCACGCCTGTAGCCATTGGGTCAAGCGTGCCGCTATGTCCTATTTTTTTGGTTTTGCAGATGCCGCGCAGCTTTGCTATTACGTCAAATGACGTAAAGCCCGACGGCTTATCTACAATTAAGATACCTTGCATAATTCTTTTTCCACCTCTGCAAGTATTGCCGCTTTGGCGTTGTCCAGACCTCCGATAATTTCGCAGCCTGACGCCTGCTTATGCCCACCGCCGCCAAGGCGCGCGCAAATTGCGGCGGCATCTATGGTGTGAACAGTGCGCACGGATATTTTATAGCTGCCGCTTTCAAGCTGACGCAAGGTTACGCCCACCTGCACGCCTTCTATGGCACGCGGCATGCCTGTGATGCCCTCTAAGTCTGTACCGTCGGCACCTGTTTTTGCGATTTCGTCGTAGGTAAGATAAGTTAGCGCACAGCGGTCTTCGTAGAAAAAGCGCAGATTTTCAAGGGCAAGCTTTTCTATGTCTAGGCGGCGGCGGCTTTTGCTTTCAAACAGTGCGTCGTTTAAAAACACTGTGTTTGCACCTGCCTCCATAAGCTTTGCGGCTATTTCGTGGGTGCGCGCTGTAGTGTTGCCGAATTTAAAACAACCTGTGTCTGTAGAAATGCCTGTGTACAGACAATCTGCTATTTTGCCCTCGGGCGATACGCCAAGAGTGCAAATAAGCTCGTATATAATCTCTGCTGTAGCGGCGGCGTCGCCATTTAAAAGCATGCACTCGGCATAACCTGAGTTTGACGGATGATGGTCTATGCACATGTCTACGCGCTTTGCATATTCTGATAAAGTGTCGCCGAAAAGCTGTATTCCCGCCACATCTATAGCTACAATATATTGCGGCTCAAACTCATTGTGAAATAAGCTTATTTCCATATAGCTATATCTTTGCGGTATTTCGTCCGCGCATAATATTCCCACGGTTTTTCCAAGCTTTACAAGCGCCCAATACAGCGCGGCGGCAGAGCCTATGGTATCACCATCGGGGTTTTTATGGCATAAAAGCAAAATGTTTTCGGCTTTGAGCAGCCTGCTGATTGCGGCTGTAATGTCTATAAGCTCACTCATCTTTACTCCTTTTTCAGTCCCTCTAGCAGCTCGTTGATATGCGCGGCATATTTCGCCCCGTCGTCTGCGTAAAATATCAATTCCGGTGCTTTGTGTATATGCATACGCTTTGAAATTTCTGTACGGATATGCCCTGCCGCATGCTTTAACGCATCTACGGCCTCTTTGGTGGCATTGTCTTTTGTACCCATCATGCTAACGTATACCTTTGCGCTTGATAAATCCGGAGTAACCTCTACGCGCATTACTGTTAAAAAGCCTTGCACGCGTGGATCCTTCATTTCTCCTATTATGGCTATCAGCTCGCGCTTAATGTCTTCGTTTACACGACCATGTTTATTGGAAACAGGCATATTTACCTCCAATTCGATAATATAGCAGCTTAACTTATTATTGTCCTTGTACTCGAGCCTTTTGTCAAATTGCTGTATCGCAACTTGACTTATTATTGTCTTTGTATACAACCTTTTGTCAAGTTGCATACAGCAAAGACGTGGCTTTGGGTATGACAATCAAAAGTCAAATTGCTGTAAATGTCTATTAATAAAGCTATGCACCGCCGCTTTTAAAAGCGGCATAGTGCTTATAGCTTACAAATAGGCTCTTAGTCGCGATATTCTTCAATGATAAACGCCTCGAAAATATCGCCCTCTTTAATATCGGCATATTTTTCAAGACCTATACCACATTCGTAGCCTGCGGCAACTTCTTTTACGTCGTCTTTAAAGCGGCGCAAGGAGTCTATCTCGTCCTCTGTAATAACAATGCCGTCGCGCACTAGGCGTATTTTGGCGGCACGTGTAACCTTGCCGTCCAATACGTAAGAGCCTGCGATTGTACCGGAGGAAGATATTTTGAACACACTGCGCACTTCGGCGCGGCCAAGCTCCACCTCGCGGAATTTAGGCGCAAGCATGCCCTTCATGGCGTCGCGCACATCGTTGATGGCATCGTAAATAACGCGATACATGCGCAGCTCCACATTTGCCTCTGCCGCTTCTTCCTTTGCGATAACGTCTGGGCGCACATTAAAGCCTATTACAATAGCATGCCCTGCATTTGCCAGCATAACATCGCTTTTATTTATGGCGCCAACGCCTGCGTGGATTACGCGCACGCGCACTTCTTCGTTTGTAAGCTTTTCTAGGCTTTGCTTTACAGCCTCGGCAGAGCCTTGCACGTCTGCTTTTACGATAACCGCAAGCTCTTTCATTTCGCCCTCGGCAATTTGCGAGAACAGGTTTTCAAGAGTAACCTTTTGGAAGGTAGAAAATTGCTTTTCTTTGGCTTCTGTGGCGCGGCGGTCGGCAAGCTCTCTTGCAAGCTTTTCGTCCTCTACTGCGTCAAACAAATCACCTGCCGCAGGCACCTCTGTAAGGCCTGTAATTTCCACAGGTGTAGACGGGCCTGCTGTTTCCAGTATCTCGCCCGAATCGTTTCGCATTACGCGCACACGCCCAACGGACGTGCCTGCAATAATTACATCGCCCTGATGCAAGGTACCCTTTTGTACAAGAATTGTGGCAATAGGCCCTTGGCCTTTATCCAGCCTTGCTTCTATAACCGCGCCCTTGGCACGGCGATTAACATTGGCTTTAAGCTCTTTTACGTCTGCCGCAAGCGCAATCATCTCAAGCAAGGTATCAATGCCATCGCCCGTAAGGGCAGAAACAGGCACGCAGATAACATCGCCGCCCCATTCCTCTGCCACAAGGTCGTACTGGGTAAGCTGTTCTTTAATTCTTTCGGGGTTCGCCGTAGGTTTATCCATTTTATTAATGGCTACTATTATAGTAATGCCTGCGCTTTTTGCGTGGTTGATAGACTCTATGGTCTGAGGCATGATGCCGTCATCTGCCGCCACAACAAGCACGGCTATATCCGTAAGGTTTGCGCCGCGCGCACGCATGGAGGTAAACGCCTCATGTCCCGGAGTATCTAAGAATGTAATAGGCTTGCCGTTTACTTCTACTTGGTATGCACCAATGTGCTGTGTGATGCCGCCTGCCTCTACATCTGTAACCTTGGTTTTGCGGATAGCGTCCAAAATGGAGGTCTTGCCATGGTCTACGTGGCCCATTACCACTACAACAGGCGGACGCTCCTGCAAGTCCTCGTCTTTATCTTCGTCTACTTCAAAAAGACGTTCCTCTATGGTTACATGCACCTCGCGCTCCACTTTCGCGCCAAGCTCATCTGCCACAAGGCTTGCTGTGTCGAAATCTACAGTTTCGGTAACTGTTGCCATTATGCCAAGCCCCATAAGCTTTTTGATAACCTGAGCGGCATTTACCTTTAGGCGGCTTGCAAGCTCGGCAACTGTAATTTCTTCGGGTATGGATATACGCAGCTGGGCTTTACGCGCTTTCTCAAGCTGTATGCGCTGTAAACGCTCGGTTTCTGTTTCGCGGTGACGCTGCTGATATGGCTGATTTTTGCCGCTGCCAAAACGGTTTGGTCTGCCTTGAAACTTTTGCTTATTGCCCGCAGGCTGTGGCTTTTTGCGGTTTTCCACAGGCTTTGTAGAGGCAAGCTCTGTATATTTTTCGTTAAATTTATCTAGGTTTACATCTACAGCACGGGTATCTATGGTTACTGTTACCACTTCGCGCTTTGGTGCTGATTCCTTTTGTGCGTCTGTTTTGTCGGTATGCGCGCGCGCGGGCTTTGCGCCTTGGGTAAACACAGTACCGTCTGCCTTTTTAAGGGGCTCGTTGCTTACGGCAGCTACAGGCTTTGGCGGCTGCACATAGGGCTTGTTTTGCGCATGTGGCTGCTGCCCATGGTTTTGCACATGGTTTTTGTTTTCGTCTGCTTTAGGAGCCGCCGGTTTTGCGTTTTGAACGGCAGGCTGCTTTGGCTGTATCGGTGCAGGCGCAGCCTTTGGTGCCGGCGCAGGTACAGGCTTTTGCGCAGGTGCGCTATTAAGATACTCGTCTAAAGATGTTTCCTCTGCCTCGTGGGTAAAATGTTCAAACACCTTGTTTAATTCGTCCTCTGAAAGGGCGGTGGTATGCTTTTTAACCTCGCCTGTCATCTCGGCAAGCAAATCTATAACCGGCTTATTGCCGATTGCCAAATCCTTGGCTACATCACTGATTTTGTATTTAATTATCATAGGGTTCCTCCTTCACTTTGAGCCGGCACTGCGGCAAGGTTTTTTCGGCAGAGCTTTTCAAGCTCCTCGTCTGTAACGGCAAACACGCCTGTAGGTTTTTTGCATATTTGCAAAAGCGTGAACTGATCCAGCGGTATTTCCATGGCGTCCACCATGTCCTCGCAAAAGGTGAGTACCCTTTTTCTTGTACCGTCCGAAACATCGTTTGCGTACATTACAAGCCCTGTCTTGCCCTTCATTACACACTCTTTTACCGAGTCGAAGCCTGTAACAAGTGCGCCGGCCTTGCGGCACAGCGAAAGGGCGAACAAAATATTATTTTTCATTTTGCCTCCACATTTTCTATCTGTGCGCCGATTTCTTCATATATTGCATCGGGAATAGCACATTCAAGCGCACGCTCTATGCGCTTTGATTTACGCGCCTTTACAAGGCATGTGTTACTTTTGCACAGATATGCGCCGCGACCGGGCTTTTTGCCCGTAAGGTCCAGCGATATTTCCCCCTCGGGGCTTTTAACCACGCGCACAAGCTCTTTTTTAGCCTTGGATTCTCCGCAGCCATTACAGCGCCTAAGCGGGATTTTTTTAGTAACCATGCCTTGCCTCCTCTTTGATGATATGCCCCATAGCTTAAATGCAATACATCTGTATCTAAAGCCTATAGTGCTTTTTTATTCTTCTGCCTTAGGTGCAGGTTCTTCACCAAAATATCCGCTTTCGGGGCGAATATCTATATTATACCCTGTTAAGCGTGCGCACAAACGCGCGTTCTGCCCCTTGTTGCCGATAGCCAGCGACAATTGGTTATCAGGCACTGTTGCGCGGCAAGACTTGGTTTCGCCCTCTAATATTTCTACGCTTACCACATTTGCAGGTGATAAAGCGGCAGAAATAAACTCGGCAGGATCCTCGCTAAAGCGAACTATATCTATTTTCTCGCCGCCAAGCTCCTCCACTATTTTTGCAACGCGTGAGCCGCGCGGGCCGATACATGCGCCCACAGGATCCACGTTTTCGTCCTTGGACCACACTGCCATTTTTGTGCGCATACCTGCCTCACGGCTGATAGCGCGTATTTCTACGGTGCCATCGAATATTTCCGGCACTTCCATCTCGAACATGCGTTTTACAAGCCCAGGGTGCGTGCGCGAAATCATAACCTTAGGGCCTTTTTCGGTGGACATTACGTCTACAACATACACTTTAACGCGCTCGCCCTCGTGTAGCTCCTCGCCTGCCACCTGCTCGTTTTTAGGCAAAATGGCGTCGCCGCCCTTGCCTAAATCTAGCGTGATTACGCCTTTTTTGTTGTCTATGCGAGTGATAACTGCCGAGATAATCTCGTGGGATTTGCTCTGCATTTCCACTAGCATCTGCCCACGCTCTGCCTCGCGCAGGCCTTGGCGGATAACATGCTTTGCCGCCTGTGCCGCAATGCGCCCAAAATCTTTGGTTTTAAGCAATATTGGGTACCAGTCGCCAACTTTATAGGTTTTCTTTTTGGTTTGTGCGTCGGCAAGGGATATTTCTCTTGCCTCGTTTGTTACTTCTTCCACAATGCTTTTAAGCAGCGATACGCTAAACTTGCCGTCTGTAGGATCTATTACAACGGCGACGTTTTCGTCCTCTACCTCATAATCTTTTTTTACCGCGATAACAATAGCGTTTTTGATTTTATCCATCAAATCCGTCATGGGTACACCGCGTTCCTTTTCAAGCATGGTAAGAGCTTCAAAAAATTCGGTATTCATTTTCCTATCATCCATTCTGCCGTTAGGCTAATTTTATTTTGATTTGCCACATTTGCTAATATTCATCTACCTCTAAAACGCTCGGATCAGCTTGCAAGAATTTTTATTTCACGGTTCCTAATGTGGTTGCTGTGGGATAAAAATACAAAAGCTAACGAGTGTTTTAGAGTTTGATGGGTATAAAGTGCAAAATGGCGATTATGGCTTGATGCTTTGCAGCAAAGCCCTGTGCATAGCTCCTATGCCGTAACATATATTAAGAGAGATTTTTCGGGCTTAGCCGAAAAGGTTCTCATCATCGCAAAGTTTAAAATAGCTTGCCTGTGACGTAGTTACTATTATTTCTTCATCGTCTTGCATAAAGCAAACGTCACTGCCGTTTTTGCCCTTTAATATTCCGCTTATGGATTTAGCTCCATTTGCCAGTGGACGTATCAGCACTGCCTCTGCCTTTTGCCCTATGCATGCCGCAAAATGCTCGTCTTTACACAGCTTTCTGCCAAGACCTGGGCTGCCTACCTCTAAATAATAGCTGCCGTCTATAGGATCTGCCTCGTCTATAACGGGGTTCATAGCGCGGGTTGCCGCCTCGCAGGTGTCTATATCCAGTGGCTCATCGCGGTCTATATAAATGCGCAAAAACCAATCAGGGCCCTCTTTTTCGTAGCGCACGTCCCACAGCCGCAGATTAAGCTCCGCTAGTATTGGCTCTACCAGCGCCGTAATAACATTTACCGTGTTTCCGCCTTTGTTTTTAGCCATATTTACCCCTTTATCTCCCTGCGCGTAAGGCATTAAAATGCCCTAACATTAAGGAAAGAGCGAGCCACACGGCTCACTCTTTCACACAAATATCAAACTTACTATGACATCATAGCACATAAATTACCAAAATGCAAGGGCTAAATAGTATTACAATGCCCATTCTCCGTTTTTGAATATCTGCACAGTTTCCCCTGCCTTGGTAATGCCTGTAATATTCATGTCGTCGCTGCCCACCATTACGTCCTCGTGGATTACGCTGTCGTTTACGCCGTGGCGCAAAAGCTCCTCGGTGTCCATGATAGTGCCGCCCACAATTGTGCCGGGATATCCTGCGCCAAATGCAATATGGCAAGCTGCGTTTTCGTCGAACAGGGTGTTGTAAAACAGAACATTGCTTTTGTTAATGGGGCTTGATACAGGCACAAGGGCAATCTCGCCAATATGCTTTGCGCCATCATCGGTATCTAAAAGTTGCTTTAAAAGCTCCTCGCCTTTTTCGGCTGTAAACTCTGTAACAATGCCGTCTTTAAAGGTAACGGAAAAATTTTCGATTAAATTGCCATTATAAACATATGGCTTTGTGCCTTTAACCACGCCGTTTGTGCGCGCGCGATGGGGCGCTGTAAACACTTCCTCCGTTGGGATATTTGCGATAAAATTATACCCCTCGGGTGTTGCACTGGACGCGCCCTCCCACATGGCACCGTCTGCAAGGCCTATAGTTAAATCTGTGCCGTTGGCGCTTTGCAGATGCACGCTGTCTAGCTTTAATGCGTTTAGCTTGTTTTTGTATTCGGTGGTTTTCGCCACATGCTCTTTCCATGCGCCAACAGGATCTCCGCCCTTTACTCTGCACACATCAAATATAGTTTCCCATAGCTTTTCCACGGCGTTTTCTTCGTTTGGATATACCTTGCTTGCCCATGCCTCGCTTGGAATAGCCACAATGCTCCACTGGATTTTATCCGACATGGTGTAGCATCGCCATTGCTCTGCCGCGCGGCTGGCGGCGATATTGGCTCTATCCACCTTTACAGCGTCAAGCCCCTTATATATCTCGGGGTTGCGCGCAATAATGCTAAGCATACACGCGCCGCCCTCGTCCTCTATATAGTCGAGATACATGCGGCTAAGCCACGGTTTTACGTCTTCCAATACCTCTACAGCTGTATTTTCCATTTGAATACGCGAGAGGTTTTCGTCGTTATAATGCACTACCACGCGCTTTGCCCCTGCGGCATAGCCCGATATGGCGCACATACGTGCAAACTCTGCGCCCTCAATAGGTGCGCGAATAATCAAGGTTTGCCCTTTTTGCGGATTAGAGCCTATTTTCACGGCAAAATCCGCGTATTTCTGAAGTAATTCTCTGTTCATATTTACATTATTCCTTTCGATTTACCGCTTTTTATGCGGCAAATTATTATCATTATTATTTTCACACACAAGCTTATTTACGGAAATTGCAATAAAGCTTTAAACGTTTTCGCAGCCACGCAAATATTATAATTCGCTTTCAAAGCGCAGGTAAAACTCCACTGTTTTATCTATTGTTTCAAGTGGTATGCGCTCGTTGTCGTTATGTATCATATCGCGCTGTGCCTTAGAAAGCTCCATGGCGGAAAATTTGTACACGTCACGGCAAATTGCGCTATAATGGCGGCTGTCGGAGCAAGCTATCATCAAATAAGGCGATACAATGGCTTGCGGCCATGTAACGGAAATGGCTTTTTTAAGTGCCTGCCAGTTTTCGCCGTTTGTATCGGAATAGGGGCTTGCGGGTTGCCTATGGGTTACCTCTACTTTAATATTGTCGTTATTGATAACCTTATTCAGATGCTCCTCTGCCAGTGCCGGCGTATCAACATTAATTAAACGCATATTCAGCCCCACGCTTGCCTCGTTTGGCAAAACGTTTATCTGCTTGGAGCCGCTTGCCATGGTAAACGCCATAGTGGTGCGCATCATAGCCGCCACCTCGCCGCCAAGCTTTGGGGAAATAAGCTTTAATATGCCGCCAAAGCACCACAAATTTGCAAATACAATGCGCAAGGCAAAGGGCGCATGGGCACCCACTGTGGTAAACAGCTCTGTAACGGGCTTTGTGATATGCGCTTTAAACGGGTGCTTTTCGCAGGATACCATTGCCTTGCCAAGCTGGCCTAAAGCAGATGGCAGCTTTGGCGTGCTTGCGTGGCCGCCTGCGCTTTTCGCCTTTAGCTGAACGTTCATCATGCCTTTTTCGCCAATGCCCACTACGGCAATGGGCTTTGCAACGCCTGGGAAAATCCCCTCTACGATAGCTCCGCCCTCGTCTAGCACCATATTGGGCTTAATGCCTTTTTCTTTCATATATGCCACTATAGACGGTGTGCTTTCGCCCGATACCTCTTCGTCGCCTGCAAGGCTGATATAGATATCATTTTTCGGCACAAAGCCTTTTTTCATAAGAGCCTCTGCCGCCTCAAAAATAGCCATTGCGGTAATTTTGGTGTCCAGAGTGCCGCGCCCCCATAATTCGCCGTCAAACACTTCGCCGCAAAAGGGCTCGTGCTGCCATCTGTCGGCATTTGCAGGCACAACATCGTAATGGGACATAAGCACAGTGGGCTTTGCGCTGCTTTGCCCTTTCCATAAAAACAGCATACCTGTGTGCCCTATGCGCACAGGTGCTGCGTTTGCATGCACCGTAGGGTATATTACCGCAAGCAGATTGCGAAACTCGCTAAACTTTTCTTCGTCCATTGCGGCTATATCGTAGTTCGACACCGTAGGCACGCGGATAAGAGCCGCTAAATGTTCCCTTGCTTTTTGCGGCAGCTCCACAGCCTTTTGCCCCTCGTAGCTTTGCTCTATCGGCTTTAGCCCCGCGGCGCGAACGCATAAAACAGCCACAAACAAAACAATAATCGCTAAAATAATCCAAAATATCATAACGGCACCCCTTTTCGATTTCACAGCAATTTGACTTTTAATTGTCCTACTCAAACCCTCGTCTTTGCTGCATGCAGCTTGACAAAAGGCTTGAGTACAAAGACAATAATACGTCAAGTTGCGATATAATAATATTGTATCACAAGAACCGCAAAAAGGGTAGCCGTAAAACATTTGATTTTCTATCCTATACTCAAATAATTTAACACAAATTTAACCTTAATCTGTTATACTGTAAATATAAGTAGGTGAGTATAATGAAAATATTAATTATCGAAGACGAGGCGGATATTCTGCGCGCTGTGGCAAAGGCTTTGCAAAAACAGGGATATCAAACAGACAGTGCCGAGGACGGCGACGCGGCACTGGAGCTTTTCTTTGTAAATGAATACGATTTGATTGTGCTTGACATTAATCTGCCATACGTAAGCGGACTTGATATATTAAAAAAAGTGCGAGAAAAATCGCCCTCCTTACCCGTGATAATCATGTCGGCAATGGGCGAATGGGAAGACAAGGTGAAAGGGCTTGACCTTGGCGCAAACGATTATCTTGCAAAGCCTTTTCATATAGAGGAGCTTTTGGCAAGAGTGCGTGCAAATATCAGAGCAAGCGGCATTAACACCGATATTATTCTCAGGGCAGGCTCTTTGCTTTTAGACGGCACAAGGCGCAAGGTGTCGGCAAATGGTGCTGCCCTAGAGCTTACCCGAAAAGAATTTGATATACTGGAATATCTTCTTCGGCATAAAGGGCGCGTTTGCACCGAAACGGATTTACTGGAGCATGTGTGGGCAAGCGACACCGACATGTTTTCAAACGCCGTTAAGGTACATATCAGCACCTTGCGCAAAAAGCTTTGTTCCGCAAAGGAAGAAAATTTAATCGTTACCGTGCGTGGCCACGGATATAAAGTGGAGGACGAAAAAATATGAAAGCTGCAAAGGCGATAAAAGGCATATCACTGCGCACGCGGCTTACCGTGCTTGTTACGGCAATTTTATCCGTAGTGTGCGTAAGCATTACCGCGCTATCTTATTATAACGCATATTCCGGCATGCGCAGCACCGCCGCAGACGCCATAAACATGGCGGCAGATGTATTGCCGGCTTATTATTTAACTGCCGCCTCCACCACTGCCAATCCGAAAGAAAGCAGTTCCGAAATGCAATCGGCAGAGGGTAGCCCTGCCGACAGCTATATAACAGAATTTGAATTATCGCCCTTAGTGCGCGATACTATGGTTGCCCAAACGCTTGTTGCACCGCGCATTTTGTTTTTGCGGCAGAGCCTATTAATAATGCTCTGCGTGATAATAATAAGCGCGCTGCTTGTATATTGGGCAAGCGGAAAAGCGTTAAAGCCTGTAACCGAGCTTGCCGACAGCATCGAAAAGGTAAGCGAGGATAACCTTTCGGACCGCGTTAGCATAAACAGCTCCTCTAAAGAGGCAATGGCGCTTGCAGGCTCCTTTAACACAATGCTTGACAGGCTGGAGGAGGCATTTTTGCTGCAAAAGCAATTTGCCGCAAGTGCCGCCCACGAATTAAAAACGCCCCTTGCCAGTATACAGGCAAATATAGAAACATTGTATTTAGACGAAACACCAAGCCGCGAGGACTACAAAGAGGTAATGGATATAGTAAGCAAAAACACAAGCCGCCTTACTGTGCTTGTGGAACAGCTTTTGTCCATTACCCGTAGGCAAGACATGGAAATGTGCCCTTGCGATTTAGACAGCATAGCTAAAAGTGCCGTAGAAAAGGTGAAAAAGCAATATGCCAATGCGCAGATAGCTATTGTGGGAAATGCAGGCGAAATAACAGGTAGCAGCGAGCTATTAGAGCAGATGATATACAATCTTTTGCAAAATGCCGAAAAATATGCAGGCGAAAACGCCAAAACTACCCTTACTTTATCTCGCAGCGGCGGCACTGTTTCCATAGACGTAGAGGACAGCGGCTTTGGCATCAGCGAGGACGCCATGGCGCATATCTTCGAGCCTTTTTACCGAGCCGAAAATTCCCGCAGCCGCAAAATGGGTGGCTCCGGCCTTGGGCTTGCCATAGTAAAAACCATTGCCGAAAAGCACGGCGGCACTGCAAAGGTATCTAAAAGCAAGCTAGGCGGAGCAGAATTTATCGTAACATTAAAGGCTTGATAAAATAGGTGATGATAAAATGAATTTGCCTTTTGCAACCAAGCATTAATCCGCGATATATTCGGCAATATCTTCTAGCTTACAATCTAAAATCGAACACAGCTTATTTAACGTTTTGGTTTCCATGTTTTCATTGGCTTTCAGCCGTCTTATGGTTTTACTGTCAATACTGCATTTTTCTCTGAGCTGATATGTGGTAACCCCTTTTTTATTCATAGTTTCCCACAGTTTATTGAATTGTATCATAAATATAACCTCCATCTTGACATTTATTATTATGGGGGCTATAATCTCTATTATTAAGGGGATATAATCCCCATGGAGGTTGCTTATGTTATTGTTTCAAGAAATGCTTGGGGGACTGTTGGCAAATGAAAACGTGAATATAAATTTTCCGCAGTTGCAAATAAACGCAAATGAAATAATACATCTTGAATGTTACAAAGCATTAAGCGAAATTAAATTAATATTAGAAAACGATAATCTTGACGATAGAGAATGTTTTGTAAAAATAGAGGAAATAGTTTGTCTGTTTGAAAAATTGGGTTCTAGTTGCGGCAACCGCCACGATTTTGGGTAAATGATAAATATATTTTGATGTAAAAACGGTGAAACTTTTCGGTTTTGCCGTTTTTTTATTTTCTTAACCTTTTCTTAACTTGCAATATTATATACTCTAAATATCAACTTCAAGGAGATATACAATATGCAAAAGAAAACTCGCATTATTATAGCCGTCGCGGTATGCGCCGCGCTGTGCATAAGCGGCACATTTGCCTTTACGGCGATTGCCGCCAAAAAAGAGCCACCCCCTCAAAACAGGCGTGAGTATAAAGTGAGCCGCACAAATATCACCGTGGGCGTGGAGGGCGCAGGTATTGCATCTGTGGATAAAACAACGCAAAAATCCGTAGTGGACGGCAAAATAGATAAAATACTTGTAAAATCGGGACAAAACGTTGAAAAAGGCGAGCCTATTGCCACTTTGAACGAGGAGTTTTTAAAAGAAAAGCTGAAAGACGCACAAGTCGCACTTAAAAAAGCAGGCATTGCCCTAGAGCAAGCGCAAATTGCAAAGCGGCAGGCGGATATGGGCGCAGAGGGTACCTTTAATAATCTTGTAGATAAAATATCCTCCACCAAAAGCGAATATCAATCGGCAGTGGCAAAGCAAAACGAATTAATTGCCGCTTTGGCGGCGCAAACAGAGGGCATTACGGCGGAAATTTCTGACCTTAAAGCAAAGCTTGATGCCGCCGCAGATGCCAACAAGGCCGCCATACAAGCGCAAATAGATATAAAAACGAAGCTGCATGCCGACAGTGTAAAGCAGCATGATGCAGAAAAATCAAAGCTGGACAGCATAGTAAAAGAATATTCGGCTGCTGAGGGCGCATGGCAAAACGACGCTAAAAACGCAGGCGAAAACAAGGATTTAGCTATTAAAAGCAGTGCCCTTTCCTACAGCCTTGCACAAATGGAATACGAAAACCTTAAAAAAGCCGAAAGCGAAATAAAAAAAGCATTGCAAGACCTAAACATTTACGCAGATACAAACGGCATTGTGCTTGCCATAGACGCCAAGGAGGGCGGCGAGCTTGCAAAGGGAACGCCACTTATCACTATCGGCAATATGAACGGCTGCACCTTGCAAATACTTGTGCCGCAAACAGAGATTTTCAAGGTAAAAGAGGGGCAGGAAACCGAGCTTTATTTTGAGGCATATCCCGACACCGCTATCTACGGCAAGGTAGAAAGCATCAGCTTTATTCCCGAAAACTCCAATAACGCGGTAAACTACAAGGTGATTATCCGTCTGCCGCAAACAGACCAAGTAATTTACGAAGGCATGACAGCCGAGGCAACCTTTATTATAAAGCAAAAAAAAGATGTATTAGCAATATCCGCCAAGGCAATCACCTTTGAAAACGGCAAACAGTACATTATAAAAAAAGGCGCAGACGGCAAAGACGTAAAGACAGAGATAGAAACAGGCTTTTCAGACGGCAAAACTACCGAGATTACCAAAGGCGCGGTTGACGGCGATATCGCCTTTGCGGAAAGGAAAACGCAATGAGGCTGTTTGAAATTTTGCGCCTTGTTTGGGTAAATATACTTGCGAATAAATTTAAAGTGATTTTAACAAGCCTTGGGGTGATAGTGGGTGCCGCCACCATAGTAATGGTAATAGCCATAGGCAAGGGTGGCGAAGCCACTATTAAAGACCAGTTTGCAGATTTATCCGCAGACACCTTATATGTAAACCCCGATTACGCTAAGGACAATCTGGATTTTGCAAAGCTGCCTAAATTTTCTCTTGATATGCTGGAGGTTTTGCGTGAGGAATGTCCGTCCCTTTCCCTTGTTACTCTGCGCACCTCCGTGTACCCCAAGGTGCAGGTGGGCAGTACAAACGAAAACCGAGATGTTACAGCCGTAACGCCTGATTATTCCGAAATAGCCAACCTTAAAATATCCGCAGGAGATAATATAGACGACGTACACATGGACGAAGAAAGCCGCGTTGCGGTAATAGGCCACGAGGTGGCTGTAAAGGAATTTGGCGACGCGGAAAACGCTGTTGGCGAAACGCTGCGTATCGCAGGTAAAAAATACACCATTATAGGCGTGCTTGTGCGCAAAGGCGACAGCATGCAGGGGCTTTCGGCAGATGATGGCATATTTGTACCATATACAGTTGCGGAAAAATATCTTATAGAAGATTACAATACGCCCCAGCTTACCGCGCGTACAGGCAACGTAAAAACCATAGATATGGGCAAAGCCGAGCTTATGAGCGCACTTGAATATTTGTGGGACGACGAAAGCAAAAACTTTATCGTAGAGGACGCAGGCAGCCGCATAGACGCCGCCACCGCATCTGCGCGCACTATGAGCGCCTTATTAATAGCTGTTGCTGCCATTGTTTTTCTTGTGGGCGGCATAGGCATTATGAATGTGCTTTTTGTATCGGTAAAAGAGCGCACGCGGGAAATAGGCGTATTAAAAGCACTTGGCTGCGCGCAAAAAGATATATTATTGCAGTTTTTAGCGGAATCGGTAATGCTGAGCGTATTTGGCGGCATAGCCGGAGTGGTAATGGGAAACGCGCTGCTGCCTATCATCGCAAAATTTGACATGCGCGTAATATTCAGCCTTGGCGGCAGCCTTGTTGCCATGATATTCGCCATAATTACAGGCACGGTATTTGGGTTTTACCCTGCACTGCAAGCGTCAAGGCTAAAGCCCATTGACGCGCTAAATCAAGATTAGCATTTTAAAATTAAACCCTATTAATGTCCTAAATCACGACTTGCAATTTCAAAATTAGCACCAATTGACGCGCTAAATAAAGACTGTCAATTCTAAAATTAAAACCCCATGGTGCGCTTATCGGGATAAAGCCCGGCATAAGCGTTTAATTATAACAAACGAAAGAGGTAATTCATTATGAAAAAAACTAAACTTATCGCTGTTTTTACAGCAGCTGTGCTTGCGCTTACTCTTGCAAGCTGCGGCGCAAAGAAAAGCCCCTCCACTTCCCAAGGCGGTAGCTCCGCCCTTGACAATTCTTCCCAAAGCGGCAGCTCCACCCCTGCCGATTCTTCCCAAAGCGGTAGCACTCCCGACAGTGTTTCCACCATGAAATTCGGCAAAATAAGCACCGTTGTTGGCAACGAATTAAGCCTATTATATTGCGAAGCACCGGAGGCGTTTAAGGACACGCAGTTTTTCGGCAACGCCCCCACACAGGACGAAGAAATAAAAGACGATCCCCACGGCACTACAGTTATGGAAGCAGCCACCATGACACCTGCCACAGCCGCCGATCCTGCCGCAGGCGGTGACGTGACCATAAATAAGCCAGACAAAAACGAGGCGCCCTTTGAAGTAAAGCTAAACGGCGAAAAGGACGACCTTACCGTGCCGACAGGCATAGAGATTGCAGACATGACGGGCAAAGGCCGCACAAGCATAGCCGACATTAAAGACGGCGACGTTGTCGGCGTGGATTTGCGCGACGGCAAAGTATACGGCATTGTGCTGTTTTCGTAAGTGCTATGGAAAATATGGTAGAAATTAAAAACGTAAACAAATTTTACGGCAAAGACTTACAGGTGCTTAAAAACGTAAATTTCAATGTTAAAAAAGGCGAATTTGTTTCTATTTTAGGGCCGTCAGGCAGTGGCAAATCCACCCTTATGAACATTGTGGGCTGTATGGACACCGCAACCGACGGCGAATATTTTTTGGACAATACCGACACGGTAAAATGCACAGATGCCGAGCTTACTTCTTTGCGCAACGAAAAAATAGGCTTTGTATTCCAAAAATATCAGCTTATTCCGCAGTACACTGTGCTGCAAAATATCATGCTGCCGCTTTTAATTCGTGGGCAAAGCACAGCACAGGCAGCGGTAATTGCCACCGAATGTGCCGAAAGCATAGGGCTTACAGGCCGCCTTTCCCATAAACCGAGCGAGCTTTCCGGTGGGCAGCAGCAGCGCGTGGCTATAGCGCGCGCGCTTATTACAAAGCCCGCCATTTTGCTTGCCGACGAGCCTACAGGCGCACTGGACTCTGCCACTGGCAGCGAGGTGCTAAGCCTTTTTAAAAAGCTGCATGCCGAGGGCAACACCATATTAATGATTACCCACGACAAAGACATTGCCGCCTATGCCCAGCGCACCGTCAGTATTCACGATGGCGTGCTGATGTAAAGCCGGCTGTAAAGCAACATATAAAACGCCGCACAAAATGCAACATTTTGTGCGGCGTTTTTAGGTTTAAATTAATCGCAGCTACCCCAATATTTGACAAATAGCCTTAATCATTTGCGCTTTGGCTTAAAATTCCACAGGTTTATCTGCGTTTCCACCCTATGTGTATATCATCGCCTGCGCTGATTTTTTCAAGGAAAGATGCATCATGGCCGTTTAATATCAGCTCTATATCGCCCTCAGGCTTAGACGGATCTATATTTACAAGAGTAAGCATGTCCAAAAACAGATATGGCACGCCGCCATCTCTTGCGGGCAGCACAGTTTGGCTGCCGTTTAGCGTAATGGGCACAGGGTTAAAATCTGCCGCGCTTGCCAAAAGAGGCTCTGGCGAATACATGGGCTTTGGCGGTTGCCAATTGCTTACAAGGTTTTGCACATCAGCGTCGGCTTCGGCAAAGCCATAAGATTGTTCTTTGCCTTTTTCTTTATCAAAACCGTAAACTTGCGCATTATCTTTATCAAAACCATAAGCTTGTTCTTTGTCATTTTCTTTATCAAAACCATAAGCTTGCTCATTTTCTTTATCAAAGCTGTAAGCTTGTTCTTTGTCATTATCAAAGCCGTAATCGCTTTCAGATTTTATGTTTGTATATTGCTGTGGTGTGGTTTCCTCGCTTTGCGTGTGGGCATCATATTCGTCTGCGTTATTTGGCAGCTCTATTCCCAAAAGCTGTGCTATATCAGGCGGCAAGGCATAGTCTGTGTTTTGCAATATATATCTGTCGATATCATCTTCAGCTTGCCTTGCGTCCTCCTCGCTCTCAGAGGGTTCAAAAGCTAAGGCGTCACTTGCCTTTATTTCCTGTGTCGGCACAGGCTCTACATATTGCTGTTTTTCGGAAAATTGCGCAGAAATATAGCTGTCGGTATATTCTGTTTCTTGCTTTTCCGTGCCAATGCTTTCACTGTTTGCATATTCTATTTCTTGATTTTCCGTGCCTACGCTTTCGCTATTTGCATTTTCATCTGTGCTGAAATCTTTAATAATAATTATATCTCCGCTGTTTAAAAGCGTACTCTGCGGCGCATATGTGTAGTTTATTTCGTAAATAGCGTCCATATCCGCATTTGCAAAGGCGCATAAATCCGCAAGGGTTTCCACCCTTACAATTTCCAGCTTGTCGCCGTCTTGCACATATTTATCGGCATCTTGAGCGTCGCCGTTCATGCTTACAAAATTGCCTACAGAAAGCAAATTGTCGCAAAAACTAACTGCAAATTTATTGTAATTATGCACAATATCATTCATTTTAAGGCTTGCGTTTTCGCCTGTGGTTGCCGGTATAATATGTATGCTGTCCCCCGAAACCACCTGCACCGAAATGCCTACTTGCCGCCCGTTTAGGGCGATAACCGCCGGCTTTAGCATGCCGCCGCGCAGTACACGCTTTTCGCCGTTCACTTCAAAATTAAGGTTTTGTCCGCTTTTGCCCATTACGTCGCTATAGCTATATCCGCAAAGCAAAAGCACGTCCATCATGGCAAGGGTGCCTGTACGCAAAAGGCGGCGTTTTTCGCCGTTTATAAACACATCAAAGCCCTTGTATTCACCTGTGCTGATAGCCGTAAGTGCAATGCCTATGGGTGTTGCGTATTCGGGGCCAAAGGTATCCTCCACGCCCACCGCAAGCTTTTTCATGAAATTGTTTCCGCCTATTGCCACCTTGCGTTCGTCAAGGCTTAATCTCTCGGCAACAAGCTTGCATAGCTGCGGCGTTTTGCCGCCGCCGCCTACTAAAAACACTGCCGAGGGCACTTTGCCGTTTACTTCCAATATTCTTTCGCTGATAATGTCGGAAAGGGAATTAAGCGCAGGGGCAAGTGCCGACAGCACCTCTGCCAATGGCACCTCATAGTCAAAGCCCAGAATATCCCTATATTTTATTACCGCTGTTTCTTTGGATATTTCAAACTTCATTTTCTCGGCAGTTTGGAAATCCACAAGATATTCCTTAATAAGAGCCTCTGTTATTTCATCTCCTGCCACGGTTGCCATGGTGTACGCCGCCACCGAGCCGCCATCACACACAGCAATATCAGACGTACCTGCGCCAATATCCACAAGTGCTAGGTTTAAAAGGCGCAGCTCCGGAGGTATCACTGCATTCATTGCGGCAATAGGCTCCAAGGTTAAAAATTCTATAGAAAGGCCTATTTTCTTCATCGCCGCCTCAAGGCTGTTTACCACCTCGGCAGGCAAAAACGTGGCAATTACTTCTGCCTTGGCTGTTTTGCCTTTATGGTCAATAATAGTGGAATACGGGTAATCGTCTATTAAAAAGCGTGCCACAGAATGGCCTACGCAAAACAGCGCGTCGCCTTGCTCTGTGGCTTTTATCTCGTCTGCCGCTTTGCTTACCGCGCCCATTTCAAGGGCATAAACCGTTTCCTCTGTGGCAGGGCCGCCTGCAGGCAGCTCCACTTCAAAAGAGGCATTTACAGTGCGTAATGCACGCCCTGCGGCGGCAACACACACCTTTGTAAGCTTGCGTCCTATTCTGTCCTCAAGTGCCATTTTTACTATATTTGCCACGGCAGCCACGGCGTTAATGTCCTCAATTTGCCCGTCGAGCATTGCACGCTTTGGGTGCTCCATTGCCTCTATTGCCTCTATATGAAAAATATCGTTTTCGCTATATCCCACCACGCCTATTACACTGCGCGTGCCGATATCCAAAGCGAAAACGGAATTTTCTTTTACATTTTCATTTTCCTGCATGTTCATAAAACGGTATCCCCTTAATTAAAACACTTCGGTTGATAATTTAAGCCGAGCCTGCGGTTTTAAACAAAAATTTGCATCTAAAATTAAACTCTGCGCTTTTATGCTATTATTCGCCATGTTTACGGCTGCCGCTTCACCTCGTATTAGAAATTGTGCCGCTTTTTTTGGCGAATTTGCAAACGCTGTAATTCAAACAATTCCCCGCAAAGCCTGTCTAGCTGACGCTCTGCAACATTGATAAAATTACAGCCGTATTGATGCTCTCCCGCACGCAGAAAATCCGACGGTATCTCTCTGCGCACCTTACACATCATTTCCAGCCTTTTTTCTATAAGAGTAAAGGTTGCCAAAAACTCGTCATCAGGGGCAAATATGCGTTTTGATACTATACGTATACCACCAAGACTAACGTCTTTTATGTCTACGGTTATCTCTTCGCCCTCTTGCTCGTCGGTTTCAAGTTCTTTTTTACTTGGAATTATCAAATCTGCTTTTCTTTCAATGTTTAATCTAAAATACTGTCTTCTTTCGTTTGTTTGCTCGGCATTTATATCAACCAAGCGCAAAAACGTGCCTGAGGATAAATACACTCTGCCTAGCAAAAGCCTAAAGCCCAGCTTTGGCAAATAAGTTACCAGCTTAACAGGCGTATTATACGGCAAAGTCATCAGCGCTTCGCCCTCTTGTGGCAAAACATCTAATGTGTTTTCTTCTTCGTCCATTACGCCTATTACTCCTACCGCCAGTAAATCGTTTGACAGAGATTTAATTTCGCATATTGAGCCTATAAAATTTTCTTGTTGGGACCGCATGTTTTGCCACCTTTCCCACCGCTTGATTTTCTCAGTGTAATAAAACCATAATCCGCGCGCAAAATGCCGCTAAATGTCCAATTGATGCAAAACCACTTCAGCCGCTTGATACAAAGCCTTGGTCAAATCCGCCTGATTTTGCATTTCTCGCATATTATATTCGCCGTACACCTCGCCCACCTTGCTGGTGATATATTTGGCAGGCAAACGGTTTAATGCTTCTGCTTTTACCATCATAATTGCTTTAGGAGAGGAAATTGCATTTCCATGTTCTTTTTCGTATGTTTCCAAAAATTTCGGCAATGCGGCTTCTACAAGCTCCAGCATGTAATTTTTCAGCACGTACTGATTATTCATAAGAACCTCCCTTTACGTTGATAGTTTTAGAATATTATAACATTTTTTAATATATATGTCAGCCTTTTTAAAAAAATAGTCAAAATATATGATTTTTAGCATATATTCGTTTTATACAGCAATTTTACTTTTGATTGTCTTACTCAAAGCCCAGTCTTTGCTGTATGCAACTTGACAAAATGTTGTATACAAAGACAACAATAAGTCAAGTTGCTACAATTCATCTTTAGATGCATCTGCACGGGATAAAATCTGCTCGCGCAAATTTTCGATATTCGCAGATTTTTCTTTTGGCACCGCCTCGTTTGAATAATGCTTTATTTCCCCCGATATTTGTAAAATCTGCATATAAATGGCGGCTACCGCTTGATAAAGCTCGGGTGGTATCGTGCGCCCAACCTCCAGCATACACATTAGCGAGGCTGCGCTGTCGTCCCGAAACACAGGTATGCCCTTTTGCTCTGCTATTGTAACTATTTTTTCGGCAATTGTGCCATATCCGGACGCTATTACCACAGGGGCCGCGTCTTGCTCCTCTTGGTATTTCAGCGCAACTGCCTTGGTTTTTTTATCAGATTTTAACATCAATACCCGTCCTTTTATAAGGCAGCGTTTTAAATACGTCCATTAGCGAACGCTGTCTTTCCAATTTGCCAATATTGGTTTCTTTCAAAGTATATCCGGTAGTTGCAATCATTTTTGCAAGGGGCGTTTCCACGTTTTTAAACGCCGGCAAATACGCCTCGGGGCAAAGCAAGGATAGCACCATATCCTTGCCCTTTGTAAACAGCTCTGCCTCAAAACGCCCTATGCCGTCCACATCGAAAACCACCAGCACATGTATGCAGTCGTCGCCTGCGCCGGCAAGCTTTGCTTCCTCGCTGTTAGGATCTACCCACAGCTCGGCAAAAGAGCGCATATCCTCGTATTCCACAGGAATGATAAAATGCAAAAGCGGCGTGTAGTTGCAAGGGGACGACAAAAGGCTATGCACTATTTTTTCCAGCTTTTCGCTGCCCATTAAAGATAAATCTTGCTCCGACGCCTCTCTGCCGATAATTTTGGCGATAACCTCCATTACCTTGGAGGGCTCTGCGTTTTTAGAGGGCTGTAATATAATTTCCTTGCGCATAAGAGATGCCAAAAGTTCTTTCTGCTCCTCGCCGTCAAGGGTGGAAATCAGGGTGCCTACCGCCTCGTTTAAAAAGTCGGGATTATCTTGAAATCTTGATAGATTGTATATTATCAGCGGCACTATTTTTTGCAGCTTAGGCGTGTATAAAATGCTGTCTTGCACAAGACGCAGTGTGGCTAAAATTTCGTCTTTCAGCGGAACAAAGGCGGCAGGTGCGTCGGGCAGGCGCAAAGCCACCGAAAGCTGCTGTAGCTTTTCGCTTAAATTTGCATTTCCCGAAAGGCTTTCCGCCATAAATTGTAGGCTGTTTGCCACAGATTTCAATATTGGCTCGCGCGTACGCTCTCCATTTAGGCTTTTTAATAAATTAGCTATGGCAAAATTCATTTCGGGCTTTGGTGTGTCTTTAAGCACAGTGCGCAGAAAGTCAAAAAGCTCGCCTTTAAAAGAGGTGGACGCAGTTTCTTGACGCAAAAGCTCCGACGCAATGCCCTCGGGCTTTACAAGCAGCTGCGCAAAAAGCTGCTCTATCTCTTGGGTAAGAGTGGTATTGTTTGCCGGCAAGAGGTTTATCATTTCCTCCAGCATAAATATATTTTTTAAAAAGCCCACGGTAACCGACGGATCTTTTAATAAATTCATCAATACCGACGGCATCTCGTCTTTCGGAGTCATGCCCGTGTTCTGCTGCCAAAGCTGGGTTTGCGGATCTGTTTTTATAACCTTTGCAAGCTCCGAAAGCTGAAAAGGCACACTGGGGTCTGCCGCAGGCTTGCTTGGCTGAATTGGCGTTTTATCCAGCAAAGGTGTGCTTATTTTTAACATGTCTGCCATTTGGCATTTCCCCTTTCGTGATTATTTTACGAGAAATTGCAACTTGCGCTATTTTTAAAGCTTTTACACGTCAAGAAAAGCTGCAATATAATTCCTTATACTGATTATATCGTCTTTTTTCATCTAAAATCAACCTTAGATGAAAAATATTTAATATTTTCTCGGAAAAGTGTCAAATAATTTTGCAAAACGCAACATAAAATGGTACAATACTACTATAAAGTTTAAAATTATGTTAGCAGGTGAAAATATGAGCGTTTTTGACAGTAGCATGGAACCAATGGTAGAAATATTTATTTACGAAACCACTACCTTGCTTGAACAATTGGACGAAATTTTACTCAGCTCTGAAAAGAGCAAAAGCATGTCAGACGACAGCATTAACGAAATATTTCGTATAATGCACACAATTAAGGGTTCATCTGCAATGATGGGCCTTACCGGTGTGTCTGAGCTTGCCCACCATATGGAGGACATGTTCTTCCTTGTGCGTGAGGATCCAAGCAAAATGAAAGGTGCAAACAGCGGCCCTATATTCGACCTTTTGTTTCAATCGTCCGATTTTCTTAAAACAGAGGTAGAGTCCATTCAGCAAAACGAAGATTATCAGCCGGAAGACTCCACTGCACTTACCGCGCAGATTGCAGACGTAGTAGCCGCTCTTAAAAACGGCACTGCTATAGATGCGCCTGCCGTGCAAGCAGCGCCCGTTAAAGAAGAACCTGCGCCCTCACAGCCCATTGTTGAAAACAGCGAGGCTGACGACGAAGAATTACATAAAATCCGCGTGTTTTTTGAAGAAGGCTGCCAAATGGAAAACATTCGTGCTTTTATGCTGCTTACACAGCTTAAAGACGATTGCGACTATCTTACAAGCGAGCCTGAAAACCCCGAAACCAATTCTGCCCTTTGCCCCGATTTGGTCAAAAACGGTTTCTTGATTAAATTCAAGACAAGCCTTCCTTTGTCGCATATTTATAACATTATAGAAAATTCCACCAATATTCTTTCTTACGAATACATAGAGGGCGACGAAACACCTATTCCTGTAGAAACGGCACAGGCTGCCGAGGCTGTTGTTTCTGCCTCTCCTGTTTCCGCTTCTCCTGTAGCCGCAGCACCCGTAGAAGCTGTCGAGGCTGTAGAGGCTGCCACTCCCGGCGCGCAGCGCAGCGGCAAGCAAAGCCTAATAAGCGTAAACCAAACAAAGCTCGACCAATTAATGGACGTAATGGGCGAAATTGTTATCGCCGAGTCCATGGTTGCCAACAACCCGGAACTGAAAAATATGCAGCTTGAAAGCTTTAATAAATCCACTCGCCAATTGCGCAAGCTTACCGACCAATTGCAGGATATAGTTATGTCTATACGCATGGTGCCGTTATCGGGCGTGTTCCAAAAGATGAACCGCATTGTGCGCGACATGAACAAAAAGCTTGGCAAAGAAGTGGAGCTTGTTACCGTAGGCGGCGAAACCGAGGTGGATAAAACCATCAACGATGTGCTTGCAGATCCATTTATGCACATGATACGCAACGCCATGGATCACGCTATTGAAAGCCCGGAAATACGCAAACAGCAAGGCAAGCCCGAAGAAGGGCGCATTACGCTGGCGGCGCAAAACGTAGGCGGAGAAATAGTAATTACCGTTGTAGATGACGGCTGTGGCCTTAACGCGGCTGGCATACTTGCCAAAGCTAAAAAGAACGGTATACTTACCAAAAACGAAAAAGATTATAGCGAAAAAGAAATATTCAACATGATTATGCTGCCCGGCTTCTCTACAAACGAAGTAGTGACGGAGTTTTCAGGCAGAGGCGTTGGCATGGACGTAGTGCGCAAAAACCTTGAAAAGGTAAACGGCGTAATCAGCGTGGAATCAAAGCCGACTATCGGCACCACCTTTACCATTAAAATACCCCTTACCCTTGCCATTGTAGACGGCATGGAGGTTGCAGTTGCAAACGAAACCTACACAATACCTATCACCTCTATAAAGCAAACCTTTAAGCTTTCCGATGATATTGATTTAATCAACGATACCGAGGGCACAGAAATGGTAATGCTGCGCGGCGACTGCTATCCTATTATACGCTTGCACCGCATTTATAATGTCGATAACGCCATTGAAACCTTTGAGGAAGGCATATTTATACTTGTGGAAAACGAAAACAAGGCGGCTTGCCTGTTTGTAGACCAGCTTTTGGGCGAACAACAGGTAGTGGTAAAGCCTTTCCCTGCATTCCTCGGCAGATACGACATAAAAGGCTTTGGGCTTGCCGGCTGCACGATTATGGGCGACGGCAGCATAAGCTTGATACTGGACATAAACAGCATGCTTAACAAATTTTAGGAGGCGAGCGTAATTGGACGATTTTAATAGCAGCAATATCACCGCAGAGGACGATCTTGACGGTAAATATCTTACGTTTTTTATCGGCGAAGCAACCTACGGTGTAGAGCTTATTAATGTAATTGAAATAATCAGCGTACAAAACATTACCAACGTTCCCGGTATACCCGGCTACATTAAAGGCATTATCAACCTGCGTGGACGCATTGTGCCTGTAATAGATGTTCGCACAAAAATAGGTCTTGAGGAGCGTGCATACGACGAACGCACGTGCATTATCGTAATAAGCTGGCAAGATTCCCTTGTGGGGCTTATTGCAGACTCCGTGTCTGAGGTAGTGGGCTTTAACAGCGACAACCTTTCCCCGTTGCCGGAATTTTCAAACGTGAATACAAACAAATATTTGTCGTCTGTATCTAAAATAGGCGATAAGCTGATACTGAATTTGGATTGCGCCAAGTTTTTGGCAGACGAAAATGCAAAGCCGATTATTGTATAATAATCTTGCCGCAAGGCAACGCGGCTATTTCACACACGCTCTGTAGGGGCGGGGCTCTGCTCCGCCCGTGGGCTAACCTTGCCGCAAAGGGCTGTTGAGCAGATTATGCTTTATCCCGTTTGATATGTGCAAATTTTCGTAGCACTGCTTTGCAAAATGACGCTATCTGCCACAGCTTGCAAGGGCGAAAACAAGAAAGGGGAGCTAAGCTTGTTAAAGCTAACCGACCATGAATTTCACGACCTTATTGCCTTCGTGCATAAAAATTATGGTATAGATTTATCCAAAAAGCGTATATTGATAGAGGGGCGCATGTCCAATATTCTTACCACCCTTGGGTTTACTACCTTTAGGCAATATCTGGACTTTCTTTTTGCCGACAAAACCGGCAACGAGGTAACCACTCTTGTAAATAAGCTCACCACCAACTATACATATTTTATGCGAGAAACAGAGCATTTTGATTTTCTCACAAGCAAGGTGCTTCCGTATTTCGAGCGTTCGCGTCCCGGAAAGGTGCTGTATTTATGGAGTGCAGGCTGTTCGTCCGGGCAAGAGCCGTATACAATGGCAATGGCTATCGACAGCTATTTCGGCAACCGTAAAAAAGATTGGAACACGCAGATACTTGCATCTGATATATCCATGAACGTGCTTGAAAAAGCAAAACGCGCCATATACACCGAGGACGAGATAAAAGACATTTCTCCCGAATGGCGTGCAAAATATTTTACAGACATGAAAAACGGCAATTTTGAAGTAGTTGAGCGCATACGCAAAGAGGTGGTTTTTAAGGTTATCAACCTTATGGAGCCTTTTCATTTTAAGCACAATTTCGATTTGATTTTTTGCCGCAATGTAATGATTTATTTCGACACACCCACTAAAAACAAATTGGTTGAAAAATATTACGATTGCACCGCAGACACGGGCTTTCTGTTTATTGGCCATTCCGAAAGCGTGGCAAAGGATTCCACAAGATATTCTTATATCCAGCCTGCAATATATCAGAAAAGGAGTGGCAAATAACCTATGTTAAATCCAAAAAAGGTACGTGTGCTTGTAGTAGACGATTCTATTATGTTCCGCACTGTTTTATCTCAGCGTCTTGGTGCCGACACTATGCTTGATATCGTAGGCACCGCCTCAGATGCGGAAGACGCCATGAAGAAAATAGAGCTTCTATCGCCTGATGTATTAACACTGGACGTAGAAATGCCTAAAATGAACGGCATACAGTTTCTTAAAAAGCTGATGCCCATTCACCCTATGCCTGTAGTGGTTGTATCAAGCGCACCTATCAGCGCACTTGACGCCCTAGATGCAGGCGCTGTGGATTTTGTTAAAAAACCCGTGGTAAACTCTCCTGAGGAGCTAACCAGCTTTATCCGCGAGCTTGTAGTTAAAATAAAAATAGGCTCTATCGCAAAGGTTGGGCAAAAGAAACCTGCACCCACACCTCAAGCTATGCCTAAAAGAGATATTTCTTATTCGCACCCGATAAATAATATGGTTATTGCCATCGGCGCGTCCACGGGCGGCACCGAGGCTATTTTGGAAGTGGTGCGCGATTTGCCTGCCACCACACCGGGCATTGTTATCGTGCAGCATATGCCTGCCGGCTTTACCAAAATGTACGCAGAACGGCTTGACAAGCATTGCAAAATGCGCGTAAAAGAGGCGGAAAACGGCGACCGTGTGCAGCAAGGCCAGATAATAATAGGTGCGGGCGAATTTCATTTGCGTCTGGCGAAGGACATGCGCGGATATTATGTTACAAGCCAGCGCGGCGAAAAGGTGAGCGGACACTGCCCATCTGTTGACGTGTTATTCGATTCTGTAGCCGAGGTAGCCAAAGGCCGTTCCCTTGGCGTAATACTTACAGGCATGGGCGCCGACGGTGCAAAAGGGCTTTTGGCAATGCGCAAGTCGGGTGCGTATACAATAGGTCAAGATAAAGATTCCTGCATTGTATACGGCATGCCAATGGTCGCCTTCAACATAGGCGGCGTGATAAAACAAGCACCTCTTACAGAGATAGATAACGAAATAGAACGATATTTAAACGGCTTGAAATAGCCTTTAATATTCAAAACAATCTCCAAGCTTTTGAAGAAAAAGCTTGGAGATTGTTTTTGTTGTATTTTGTGTTTCAGCTATATGCCGACAATATATATTCATCATTTTAATATTACAGCCGCATTATTATGTGCAAATAGCACGCGATAAATACAAGCATTATTAGGCAAACATTATTTCATACCTATGCTTATTTCGCCCTCTGAGTTGCGATAAAAGCGGCAATTGTTGCAAGTTTCTTTAATTATCATATTAGAGCTGCCTATCGTCACTCTACCCGGAGGATAAATGGTGGCGCAGGTAAGGGTGCTATTTCCTGCCGCCAATATTTCCGCAGATATTTCATCTCTGCGTTTTTCCAGCCTTTGCTTTTTTAATGTGCAAATAGTCAATTTACCATTTAAGGACGCAAGCGTTTGAACGGCTTTATCGGAATTATGTCCATTTGCAATTAGCCCTTCAAGATAAGTAATGCTCTTTTTTGCCTCGTTGCACTGAGCATTTGTTTCTTTTAGCTGCATGTCCACGTCGCTGCGCTCGCGCAAAATACTGGGCGTAGTGCCAAGTATAATTGTGGTGGGCGTAGACGAATTAGAGCCTATCACTTTTGCGGTTATAGAGCCAAAATCGGTAATTTTGCCGCCGATAATCAGGCCCTTGCCTGTCACCTTAATATCCCCATCACATTCCACCTTGGAATTTATAATGGATTCACTTGCAATATTCCCACCACTGGTTACTGTGCAGTTTTCAATAAATTTGGCAGTAATTTCTCCGCCCGCTTTTAAGATGCCCTTGCCCATACCATTGATGCCTTTTTCGATATGAATATCTTCATCTGCGTAAAGCGAGGCGCCCTCAA